>JAEZBW010000660.1 GCA_023426765.1 Bacillota bacterium | reverse complement strand
CTGACGCCGTGCCAGCAGGGTGGGCGGTTGAAGGTGTGATCGGAATTGCAGATCATAGCTTGGTGCTGCGGCGTGGACTGAAGCCGGGAGACGTTCAGCAACTAGGCTAGCTACTTCTTGACGATCCCCGCCAGCGCCTTCTGACTTGACCTATTACGCGGATCAGCGTAACTGTCGGTAATGGCAAAATCGAAACCGCCCCTTACCGAAGACGAGTTGCGCGAACTGTTGCGCGCAGAGTGTGAGAAGGCAGGCAGCCAAACCGCTTGGGCTCAATCTGCCGATGTTTCGACCGCCTACGTTTCGGATGTGATCAACGGTCGGCGCCAGCCGGGCGACTCCATCCTGCGCGCACTCGGATACAAGCGTCGCGTCGAGTACGTCTCTGACGCTTGGGATGAGCCTAGGCATGACGCCTGGGCTACCAGCAAAAGGAACAAGCCATGACGGCTTCAACTGACCCTAAGACCCATATTGCAATGGTGCTCGACCGCTCGGGTTCCATGTCCTCCTGCAAGGCGGCGACCATTGAAGCCGTGAACAGCTACTTCGCCAAGAGCCGCAAGGAGGCGGAGGGCGCTGGCTTTGAAATGCTGATCTTCGATTCCGAAGCGATCGACACCATACGCGATTGCGAGATGAAGGACGTTGCCGATCTTACCAGCGAGGATTTCGTTCCGCGCGCTTCGACGCCACTCTATGACGCGATTGGTCGAGCTATCGACAAGCTGGACGGCAAGCTGAAGGCCGACAAGTCGGAGAAGGGCGTCCTCGTTATCGTCACCGACGGCATGGAGAACGCCTCCCGCAAGCACACGCACAGCACGATCAGTGAGATGATCACAGCGAAGCAGGCGGCGGGCTGGCTTGTGTTGTTCCTCGGAGCCGGGCTGGATGCCGCCAAGCAAGCTCTCGCAATGGGCATTCGCGCAGAGAGCACGGCGAACATCGGAACCGATCGTGTGTCGCTGAGCGCCACCATGTCCAGCGTTGCGGTACGGAGCGCGCGCTACGCGATGGCGCCTGAGGCTGAAGCGCACTTCTATGCGGCGACCCAGTCGTTCAGTGCCGACGAACGTCAGGCGATGGGAGACGCTTCTGCGGGAGCTGGACTGCTCAATCAGCTTAAGGGCACGCCGCCGCCCGTCGCTCGGAAGAAGGCTGCTGGGGACGCATACGACACTAAGCCGACGGACGCGTGGTCCTGATCCGCGGCTGGCGATCGCCTACTTCTTCACAATGTTGGCGATCGCCTTCTCCCTCGCCGTCAAATCACCTATATTGCGAACGGGGTAGCAGCGTGATGAAATCGTACCCACGCAGGTGGGCTGCGGAGAGGGTCACCCACTCGTTGAAGCAGCCCATTGTCCCGAGGCCGAGGTGTCGCCAGCCGGAGCAGTAGCGTACTGCCTACCCCCTACTTCTTCACGATAGCTGCGATCGCCTTCTCCCTCGCCCTCACGGCTTTCTGTAGGCCATGTAGACGGCTAGCAGCAGCTGCATATCCAGCAGCCCAGCAATCGCCTCTAGCGGTCAGTTCTGCGCCTGTGTAGCCGTCCTTTTCGGGGAGATCGCAGGCGGGTGCTTTCATGCCTGCCATGAGTCCCGGACGGATCGGCTCTAGGCCGACGGGCATGACGACGACGTTATCGGGGGCGCAGGCAGCGAGCGGGTAGCACAGGGCAATCGCTGCTAGGAGCGGCAGGCGTCGCCTTAAGCCGGTTCTCGGCTTCACGGAGTGCAGCATCAGACTCTCCAAGGGTTCGGAGGATTTCATCGTCGGGAAGCTCGGCGTTGGCCTTCTTGATCGCGCTCGTGACCTTCACGCTCTTTGCAGCGATCTCAGCGCGCCACCACTTGTCCCGCTCTCTCGCGGTGTACCAGCCGTAGCCGAGCACCAAGAAGACGGCGATCACGAGCAGGATGATCAGCGTGAGCAGCGAGAACTTCGGCGGATCCACTTGAACAGTGCGGACGTACTCGACAGCCTTTGACGCCTTGCTCTTTGCCTCGTGTTCGAGGGCTTCTAGGTCAACCTGGGCCATCGCTATGCTCCCGTCTTCGGAGGGGATGCAGCCGGTGCCGCTGCGCTCATCTTGTTGATGCCTGCGAGCGCACCGAATGCGCCTGATGCCGTGGTTAGGGCGAGCACTAGCCCGCCTTGCAGGAACGCTGCCCACACGCCTGTCGCAATCGCCGCAAACGTGAAGAAATAAGTCACGTGGTCTTTGGTGATCATGGCTTCATCCCCTCATGGTCATCCGGTCTAATCTCGCAAACGAATGCCTCAGCCCTCGGTGCTCCGTTGAGTGCCAGCCATGAGTCCAGACGCGTGAAATTGTTCCACTCTGTGCCGTTACTCGGATCGAGCGGGATCACCTTGTCCTGATCCTGCAAAGCGCGCAGCGTCATGCACGGGCCAACGGCAGTGTGCCATATGATGCCGCCCCCCATTTCGTGCGCGATGTAATAGCAGTCGACAGCGGTCTCGCCGTAGCCAATCAGCCTGCCCACGGTCATGCCGAGGAGTACGGGCTCATTGAAATGCATCTTGCAGAAGTCGTGAACTTGCTTGTGCCCGATTTCTTTCGTGGTCACGATTATCTCCCGCGATGCGCGCCGCTCTGAGCGTCCTTCACGCGCTGCTCTACGATTGAATTGAAAAGGCTGTGCATGCCGTAGCAGAACAGGCCGAACGCACCGACGCCGAGAATCCAGACGAGCCAACCGGGCGGAAGCCACGCCGCTAAATCGACACCGCGACCTACGAGGCTTTTGACGTTCTCGCCCTGTGAGATCAGCGCATCCGCGCCGCCGAGATCGAAGGCTCTATCCACTTCCTTGGCAACGCCAACACCAGTGCCACCGAAGCCAAGTCGCTTCCAGAACCGCTTGCCGAAGCCCGCCTTCTGGACGGTTACAGACCCTCGATCCGCCAATTCAGCTTCGGTGATTTGCTCACGTTCGCCAAGGTCTCGTGCGGGTGCATTCTCTAACGCTGTCATAGTGAGGGCACCGACCTTGCCGTCCACCTTTAGCCCGTGGTCCTTCTGGAACAGCACCACGGCATCTTCGGTGAGTGATCCGAACTGGCCGTCGATCTTGCCGGCGAAGTAGTTTTTCTCCCGCAGTATCTCCTGGAGCTCGCGCACGCGCTCGTTCTCGTCTCCGACCTTGAGCGTGCCGATCTCCTTCTTGGCAACAGCGTAAGTCGCGTCATCAGGCCATATGGAGATTGCTTTCGCATACCAACGCTGGCGGTTCTCTTTGCCGTTGGTGATGTCCCATTTGCCCGGCTGACCCGTATTGAGCACAGACGACACGTTCTTCAGATCATCGGCATCAGCCCAGCGGTTCAGGTTTTTGAGATGCCATTCAGCGAATGCTACCCGGACTCCGAGCTCGGGGTCGTGGGCGAGCTGCTGCGGATTCCCGACGAGATCAAACTTCCCACCGCCCGGCTGTTGCGCGACCTCGTTCTGAGCAGAGCGATAGTTGTCCAAGTGCGTGCACTGCGTAGGGCCTCGACCGACATAGCATGACCCCATCATCCATGGCGTCCCGTCTCTCCCGCCGTAGACGATGTCTGCTAGATCCTTGGGC
>JAEZBW010000584.1 GCA_023426765.1 Bacillota bacterium | reverse complement strand
TATGTCGACAGCGGGGCCGACGAGGCCCAGGCCGAGACCATCGTGGTCAACGCCAAGGCCCAGCGTCCGGGGGTGTGCAACGCCCTGGAGTGCCTGCTCGTCCACGCCGACGCCGCGCCGACCTTTTTGCCTCGCATCGGGGCCGCCTTGCGCCGGGCCGACGTGACCATGCGGGCCTGCCCGCGCTCCCTGCCGCTTTTGGGGGAGGGAGCCGTGGCGGCCGCGCCCGAGGATTTCGGCCACGAGTTCCATGACCTCATCTTGGCCGTCAAGGTCGTCGATTCCCTGGACGAGGCGCTCACCCACATCCACCAGCACGGGTCCGGGCACACCGAGGTCATCCTCACTGAGAACCACGACCGGGCCATGGATTTCCTGCGCCGGGCCGACGCCTCCATGGTCGGCATCAACTGCTCCACGCGGTTCAACGACGGCGGCGAACTTGGCCTTGGCGCGGAGATCGGCATTTCCACCTCCAAGCTCCATTCCTATGGCCCCATGGGGCTGGTGGAACTGACCAGCGCCAAGTTCGTGGTGCTCGGCCAGGGGCAGGTGCGGGGCTAGCGAAGCGGCATGTCCGGAGCCAGGATCGGCATTTTCGGCGGGACCTTCAATCCTGTCCACGTCGCCCATGTGCGGGCCGCCATCGAGGTGGCCGAGGCTTTGGGGCTGTCCGCCGTGGAATTTATCCCCTCGGCCCGGCCGCCCCATAAGCTCGGTGGCAAGCTGCTGGATTTCGACCTGCGCGCCGCCCTGTGTCGGGACGCCATTGCCGGCATCCCCGGTTTTTCCGTCAACCGCATGGAGGCTGACCGGCCCGGCCCGTCCTACACCCGGGACACCCTGGCCGAGCTGGGCGCTTCGCGCCCAGGGCAGGACTTCTGCTTCATCCTCGGCTTGGGCGATCTGCTCTGCCTGCCTTCCTGGAAAGACGGCCTGGGACTGGGCCGCCTAGCCGATCTGGCCGTCCATTCTCGGGAAGGGCAGGGGATCGAGGCGTTCACGGCATTTCTGACCACCCATGCCCGGGACATGGGGGCCGTGCCCACGGCCGATCCGGCCGCCTGGACCTTGCCGGGAGGCCACGCCGCCCGCTTTGTGCCCATTACCCGGCTCGACGTCAGCGCCTCGGACATCCGGGCCCGCTGGCGGTCGGGGCGGCGCATCGACGGGCTGGTCTGCCAGGCCGTCCTGTCCCAACTTCTCACCAACGCCGAGACGCTGCGGGCTGCCTGGGGCCGCGCGGTATCGGCCTGACGTACGGACGCACGCCTTGCAAAGCCGATCTTCTTTCGTTTGTCGCGTTATCGCCTGCCTGGCCTCGTGCCTGTTTGTGACCATGCTGGTCCTGCCTACCGCGGACCGGTATCTCGCCCTCGCGCCCAAGGGGACCATCGCCGAGACCGATACCGCGCCCTTGCCGTCGGTCAGCGCTGATCCCGCCACCTGGGGCCGCTGGTTCAATGCCTTGCGCCGGGGCTATCTCGACCGTCGCTACAACCTGCGCGGCCTGCTCATCAGTTGGAACAGCTACATGGACACCTTTGTCCTGGCCTCCACCACGCCGTCCTCCAAGGTCATGGCCGGCAAGGAACATTGGCTGTTCTTGGCCCAGGACGGAGCGTTTCGCAACGTCATCGAGGACGCCCGCTCCCCCGAGGATCTGCCGGCCGCCTCGGTGGACCTGCTGGCCTCCGAACTGGAGCATCGCCGCCAGTGGCTGGAAGAACGCGGCATCCGTTATCTGGTGATTTTGGCCCCCAACAAAAATTCCGTCTATCCCGAGATGCTGCCCGAAGCCTTGCGTCCGGTGCGGCCCAAAAGCCACCGCGAACAGTTCGTGGATGCCGTTCGCACCCAGACCCATGTGGAGATCGTTGACGTCACGCCGGCCTTGCTGGAAGAAAAAAAGCAGCACAAGGTCTTTTACATGACCGACAGCCACTGGAACGCTTACGGCGCTTACGCGGCCTACCGGCTGATCATGGGGCCTATCGTCCGGGAATTCCCAGCCGTCAAGCCCTTGCCGCGCGAGCAGTTCCGGGTGGAACAGTATGCCTGGATGGCCGGCGATCTGGCCTTCATGATGGGGCTGTCCGATTACCTGAAGGAAGATCGGGTGCTGTTCTTTAATAAAGAATGGTATAAAGCCCGAGGCGCCTCCTACGACGGTCCGATCGATCCGCACTTCTTCGAAGTGCCGCAGTATTCCTTCACCGAAAACGCCAAGCTGCCCACGGCCGTGATCTTTCATGATTCCTTCTGGTGGGAGCTATTGCCGTTTATGGCCGAGTCCTTCAGCAAGGCGCTTTATGTTTGGCTCAAGCCCCAGTCCGAGGTGGAGCTGCGCTTTTTCGACAAGGCGCTCATTGAGCGCGAGAAACCGGACATGGTCATCGAGGAATTCACCGAGCGTTACATCATTCCTCCGCTAAAGGGCGGGTTTAAGATCAAAAACGATACGGCCGCAGCCAAGAACTAGCAGGCCGGCGGCCTTTACACCGGCGCGGGAGTTCGTATAAGGGGTTGATGACCCAATCTATCGCGGACGCCCCGCCTGGAGTTTTGTCTTTTTCCATGGAACACGACACTTCCTCGTCATCTCCTGACGCCGATTCCGCCGAACCCGCCACTGCCGAGCCGGCCATGAGGCTCGGGGCCAGAGGCGGATCGTGTTGACC
>JAEZBW010000555.1 GCA_023426765.1 Bacillota bacterium | reverse complement strand
CGGTGGCGATCGGCTGACCTTCGGCCTTCAGGGCGTTGGCCTGGTACGGCCAGGCGCTGGAAGCGGCGACGCCTTCGTTCTTGAAGTCGCTCATCTGCACGGTGGTGTCGTGCCAGTAGCGGTGGATCAGGTCATGCTGCTTGCGCAGCAGTTCGACCACGGCGGCGTACTGCTTCTCGTCGAGCTGGTACGGGTCGGTGATGCCCAGCTCAGGCTGGGTGGCCTTCAGGTACAGCGCGGCATCGGCGACGTAGATCGGGCCGTCGTAGGCCTGCACGCGGCCCTTGTTCGGCTTGCCGTCGGGCAGGTTCTGCGCGTCGAACACGACTTTCCAGCTGTCCGGCGCGGTGGGGAAGACCTTGGTGTTGTACATCAGCAGGTTCGGCCCCCACTGGTACGGCGCGCCGTAGGTCTTGCCGTTGACCACGTACCAGGCGGCGTCCTTCAGGCGCGGGTCGATGTTCTTCCAGTTGGGGATCAGCGACGGATCGATCGGCTGCACGCGTTTGCCGTAGATCAGGCGCAGGGAGGCATCGCCCGAGGCGGTGACCAGGTCGTAGCCGCCCTTGGCCATCAGGCTGACCATCTCGTCGGAGGTGGCGGCGGTCTTCACATTGACCTGGCAGCCGGTGTCCTTCTCGAACTGGGTGACCCAGTCATAGTTCTTGTCGGACTGGCCGCGCTCGATGTAGCCGGGCCAGGCGATGATGTCCAGGCGGCCTTCGCCTTTGCCGACTTCCTTCAGGGCCTCGGCGGCCTGGACGCCGGCGCTGGCCAGCAGGGCGGTGGTGATGGCACTGAGCAGTGCGGTCTTGCGCATCGGGTGTCTCCCTCTCGTTGTTGTCTCTATTGGTGGGGCAGGATCAATCGAGCAACAGCCCTTCAGGACGTGAGGAAACTACTGCGCTCGGCCAGGCGGCGTTGAAGCCACTCCGGGAAATGCTCATTTATGGGCATAAACTCCGCTTTCCCGGAGCGACTTCGCCTTGCCTGACCGTCGCTCGCTACGTTTTCACACGCCCTGATAGCGGGCTTCTTTTTATTAACCGGCGGGTGGCCCGCCGGATGGTTCAATCCAGTTGCTGGCCGTGGCGCGCCATAATGTGGCGCACCACGCTGTAGTCCTGCAGCGAGTCGCTGGACAGGTCCTTGCCGTAGCCCGAGCGCTTGAGCCCGCCGTGGGGCATCTCGCTGGCGAGCATGAAATGCGTGTTGATCAAGGTGCAGCCGTACTGAATTCGTTTGGCGATCTGGAAGGCCTTGTCCAGGTTCTGCGTCCACACCGAGGAGGCCAGGCCGTATTCGGAGTCGTTGGCCCAGTCCACCGCTTGCTCCAATTGGTCGAAGCGGGTCACGGTGACCACCGGGCCGAATACTTCGCGCTGGACGATCTCGTCCTGCTGCTTGCAGCCGGCCAGCAGGGTCGGCTGGTAGTAGAAACCGGGGCCCGAATGCACGGCGGCACCGGTGACGCGCTCGATGTGCGGCTGGCCGAGGGCGCGTTCGACGAAGCTGGCCACGCGGTCGCGCTGGCGGGCGCTGATCAGCGGGCTGATCTCGTTGTCGGCGTCGCGCTTGCGGGCGAAGCGGATGCTCGCCACGGCGTCGCCCAGTTCGGCGACGAGGCGGTCATGGATCCCGGCCTGGGCATAGATGCGGCAGGCGGCGGTGCAGTCCTGCCCGGCGTTGTAATAACCGTGCGTGCGCACGCCCTGGACCACGGCTTCGAGGTCGGCGTCGTTGCAGACGATCACCGGCGCCTTGCCGCCCAGTTCCAGGTGGGTGCGTTTGAGCGTGCGCGAGGCGGCCTGGAGAATCTTCTGCCCGGTGACGATGTCGCCGGTGAGCGAGACCATGCGCACCTTCGGGTGGCTGACCAGATGACTGCCGACGCCTTCGCCGCCGCCGCAGACGATGTTGATCACGCCTGGTGGGAGAATCTCGGCCAGCGCCGGAGCCAGCGCCAGGATGCTCTGCGGGGTGTGTTCGGAGGGCTTGAACACCAGCGTGTTGCCGGCGGCCAGCGCGGGAGCGATCTTCCACGCGGCCATCATCAACGGGTAGTTCCACGGCGCAATCGAGGCGACCACGCCCACCGGATCGCGACGCACCATGCTGGTGTGGCCGGGCACGTATTCGCCGGCGAGCTGGCCCTGCTGGCAGCGCACGGCGCCGGCGAAGAAGCGGAACACGTCGGCGGTGGCCGGAATATCGTCCTGGCGCGCGAGGTGCAGCGGCTTGCCGCAGTTCAGCGATTCCAGCTGGGCGAGGTCGTTCGCGCGCTTGTCGATGGCATCGGCGATGGCCAGCAGCGCGGCGGAACGCTGGGCCGGCGTGGTGCGGGCCCAGGTAGGGAAGGCACGGTGTGCGGCGGCGATGGCTTGCTCGACCTGATCGATGGAGCCGTCGGCAATGCTGATGAGGGTTTCGCCCGTGGTCGGGTTGATGATCGGCTCGGCCATGCCTTCGCCGGCGACCAGTTGGCCGTCGATCAGCAAGGCGGTATGCAGGGTTGCGCCGGTCATCTTGGAAACTCGTCTTTTATCTGTCTTGTTTTCGGGGGCCATGTGCGTGCTCCGGCGTAGGGGCGGTGCCCGGAACTTGGCCCTTTGGTATGGGACGAGAGACTAGAGTCCGGGCGTGGGGTCGACAAATTCTAATTACTGAAAGCACCGTTCGATTAAATCGAACGCTGTAAGCCTCTAGATCGAAAGGCGTTTTGCGTTGGGCTGCTCGCGGGCGACGGTCAGGAACGGGTCCACCAGTGCCGGCCGCGCGGTACCGCGACGCCACGCCAGGCCGACGTCCAGGGGTTCGGACAGGTCCACCAGCGGCCGCGCTTCGATGATGTCGCCTTCCAGCGACCAGGGGCGGTAGGTCATGTCCGGCTGGATCGACAGGCCCAGGCCTGCCGCCACCAGGCTTCGTACCGCTTCCACCGAGGCGGTGCGCAGCGTTACCTGCGGCACGAGCCCGGCGCGCGACCAGATGCGCTGGGTGTGCAGGCCCATCTCGTCGGCGTTCAGCTGGATCAATGGCTCGCCCGCCACATCGGCGAGGGCGATGCTGTCGCGCTCCAGCAGCGGGTGCTGCGCCGGCAGCCAGAGGCGGTGCGGCGAGTGAGTCAGTACCTCGGTCTGCAGGGCGTGGCGGTCTTCCAGGTTGGAGAGGATCAGCACGCCGACGTCGATCTCGCCGCTCACCAGCAGGTGCTCGATGTACGGGCGTTCGTCCTCCACCACGCGGGTCTTCACGTTGGGGAAGGCGCGCTGGAAGCGGTTGATCAGGTCCGCCAGGTAATAGCC
>JAEZBW010000495.1 GCA_023426765.1 Bacillota bacterium | reverse complement strand
TCCATGAAAACCGTTTACTCCGCTAAAGCCGATATGAATGGCAGGCTGCTAATCCCCAATACGGCGGCAACCCAGGGCCACGAATTTGTGATAACCGCCCAGGGCACCGAGCCCAACTTCTTTTATTATCAAAATGTACAATCGCCAGAGCATATTGTAATGGACAGCACCAATGCCGTTTGCATGGATGTGGAAGCCTACCGCGTTGACGGACAACCCCTTGGCGGGGCGAAGCTGTATTTGGAGCTTTTGGCTTCCAACCTGACATGGGCGGATTTCAGCGAACAATCCCCTGCGGCAGACCTGGAGGTCGCCGTCATCAACGCAGCGGGACAGGGCAATATCACCCTGACCAGGGGGAGTTATAATTTTAAACTGAAAAGTGAGATAGACAGGTATTTTCTGACCCATGGCGGGCAAAATCTGACCGAGGACAAAACACTGCTGTTTCAACCGGACAACGGAACCATCGCCGAGGTGGAATTTCAGCCCGAGGATGGATTTGTTGCCTCCGGCATGACCCTGTACACCGGAGACAGCTTTGAAACAGGCCTGAAATTCTCCGCCAAGGGTGAAAAAGGCTATGTATCACCCGGGACCTATTATGCGGAAGTATATGGGGTAATGCCTTTCAATACAGAGTTCTGGCGATATGATTTTCATACGCCGAATATGAATATTCCGGCGGGACAGACCACCACCATCCGGGAGGGCGGCGAGCTTACCGCAGCCCTGTCGCTGGATCCAAAGTATGAGGGAAATTCAATGTTCCCACCCTCCCAGTATATCCAATTTCAGATTGATGTTTTGGATACCTACCAGAACCGTTTGTTCAGTATCCGGAAAAGTGCAACGGATCCCCAACAGGATTACCAATTCCTTTATACAACCCTTTTCGTCTATGATGATCAGAATACAAAAGTGGGACAGGAATCGGGCTTCCCACGCTCCAGCGAATGGGCAGCCTCAACCGACCTGGGCGGCGGACTTTATCGCGCCAATGTAGAACTGGAGGGAGGGCCTCTGGCCAACAACGGTGCCGGCGGTAAGCTTGTTTCAAACGTTGTTCCGGTTACGATTGCCGGTGCCGGCGATGAAGGCGGCCCTGATTCAATCGAATTCCAGGTATTTGATCATTCGGGGGTTGAAGCAGCCAACACCACCGTTGTCCTCTATGAAAAGAAAAATGGTCGCTATATCCCCATTACAGAACGATGGAACGGGATAACGGACCAAAACGGAGAAGTGACCCTGATTGCCGCGTTGGATGAAGACGGTGAATATGTGGCGGCTGTTTTCGGAAGGTTTGATGAAAACAATGAATATGAAAACGCCATGGGTGTTGTCGTACCCCTCCAGCTGCAAAACGAGCAGAGAAGCTTTACCATCAATGCCCATGAAATGGATCTCACAGAGGTGGCCATCACGGTTACCGATGTGTATGGGAACCCCTTTACCGGAAAGACCTTCTTTCAGCTTTACAGTGATGACGGTTCCGGCACGGCAGTTCCGATCACCCTTTATGATGGCTGGAACAAGTCGGAGCTGACGGTCCTGCTGCCCAATCAACAAAAGCATCAGCTTATTTTTACCTGTAATGACCACTACCTGATGAAGGAGATCCATCTGCCCCAGGATCTGCCGCCGTCCGGTGAAATTTCCCTGGGAGGAGCAGATATCACCCCGGTGGATTTGGCTTTCCCTTCGGATACGCAAAACCAATGGGGAGAGTATGAATACAAGCCCGCAGCCCTGATGTTTTACCTCCCCGGCATGACCGAAACCTTCCACCCTGTGACTTTTAGCGGGCACAGGGTCTATGCTTCCGGTGGAAGCTACAGGCTGACCGCTATTATCGAGCACCGGGATGAAAGCGGCACGCGGGTTTATTATGTGGATACGGGTGACTGGAACACAACCTTCATTCCGAATACCGTGTTTGAATGGCAGATGGGCGACGAATATCTTCCAGCCATTTCGGTGGATAGCGAAAACCTGCTGCCGGGTCAAACAGTACAGACCGAACATACGATTACGGATCATTATGGGAACCAGCTGCATGCCGCACGGGTTGTGTCCTCCGGCGGAAATCTGATCGGGGATAGTTTATCCGCTCCTTTGAATCAGGCGAAGCATGATGAATTGGCCCCCTTCTTTATTGTCAAAAATCCTTCCGGTGAAGAGGTGTGCAAATACAAGGCAGATTCACCGGAATTAACCGCCATGCTGGAGACCACCCTTTACCAATTTACATCAGCTTCCATTGCCTTGCCCCAAAAGGCAGGAACCTATGCGGGCGGTATCTATACCCTTCCCAAGGATGCACCGGCCGGCACCTACGAAGCCGTGTTATACACCGGTATCGGTCAGGGAGAGGCACAGACCGCCTCTGCAACCTTTGTTGTGGACAGCGCGGATGCACAGCTTGACTCCCTAACCCCGTATACCACAGAGGAATACATATCCATTACCGGTTCCACCTTGCCCAACTGCGACGTGGAAATTCGGTACACTGTAGACGGCGGTGTGGAAATGGTGGCCGGACAGGTTCAATCCGACCATGCAGGAGCCTTTGAACTCTCCAATATCCAGCTCACCTTTGAGGGGGAATACCGGTTTACCGCAGTGGTGGATTTTCAGGGAGATAGCATTGAATCGGCACCCGTTACCACCATTGCAGACCGCACCCCGCCGTCAAGCCCGGAAAACCTTTCCGGAGAAGGGCAGGATGAAAGCCATATTCAGATAACCTGGGAAGCACCGGCAGAGGCTGATTTGGACAAATTCCTGATCTACCGGGATGGCGTTCAAATTCAGGAAGTGAACAAAAACACGCTGGAATATCTGGATGACGGGCTTGTACTGGAAACTGATTATCTATATACCGTGGTTGCCGTGGATTTGGCAGGCAACCAATCTCAGCCTGCCCAAATTACATTGCAAACAACAGAATTAGGCGATATTGAACCCCCGACGCTGCCGGAAGAATTTTCGGCTGTTGCCGTTGAGGGAGGTGTCAATTTGTCCTGGTCGGCTTCCACCGATAATGTAGGGGTTACCGGCTACAAGCTGACAAGGAGCATCAAGAACGGCGATGACAGTGAAGAAATCACACTGAGCCCTGAAGTGTTAGCCTATGAAGACCATGGGCTTTTAGCCGAAACCACCTATGTCTATACCCTCGTGGCCACCGATGAAGCGGGAAACCTGTCGCCCGAGGCCGAAGCTGAAGTCACCACATTAGCCATGAACCTTTTTAACGTGGTGTGGAAGGCGGATAAAAACCTGAAAGGGTCCATCATCATGGGGACACAGCTGCAGATCACTGCCTTTGGTGAAACCGGAAGGGATGGGTTTGCCTCTATTGAATATATGGACTGGCTGGATGATCAGGGGCAGCTTCTGGCACAGCCCGAACAGAAGACCCATGAACTGGTGCTGACAGAAGGAACGAACAACCAGGGCAACCCTTCCGGTGCCTATGCCGGAACCTTTACCATAAGGGAAGGGATTGCGGAGATATTGTCTGTTTCCGGAATCCTGAAAGACAATGGGGACAATGCAACGGAAAAAGCAACATCAACCATACCCGGAAACGTGACAGGCAGTATTGAGGTGGAGCTGGCACTGCCGGATGGCGTACCTTCAGCGTTTTTGCAGGGAAGCCGGATAGAAGCATGGAGCAGCAATGCCGAATATGGAGATTCCATGGAGGCAGCAACATCCGGAACCTATATTCTGGAGGGATTGGATGCGGCGGAAGACTATATTGCCGAGTTGCGGATAAATGGTGTTCCGGTCAATGAGGAATTGAATGTTGCGGTACGAGCAGGATTCACCAAAAAAATCTGCATGGAAACCGAAGCAAATGGTGAATTAGCCGTGGTGGTGGTTGATAGTGAACTTAGCCCGGTTGCTGGAGTGCTTGTTAACGCTTATACGGCAGAAGGAGACTTGATTGCTACCGGAACAACAAATGCTTCCGGAAATGCAACCAGCCAATACACGGGAAATACAGCAAAAATGCTTCCGAAAGTGTTCGGAGAGAAAAGAATCGTGCTGGAAACCGTATTAACCGAAGAACAAAAGGAAAAGTATGAGGATGTACAACGTTCGGTGTACGTAAGAAGAGGAGCAAATGACACAATTCTCAATATGGCGGGCAGTGATAAAAGAGAGATTACCATTCGGGTAACCGATGAGGAAAACAACCTAATCCCAGTTTCCATAAGGGCGGTTCGAAGAAACGTGGAAAATCAGTTCGATTGGCTTCGAACGACATATGTGGGGCAGTCCTCGTGGGAGGAGTATTCATTTTCAATGGAACTTCCACCCGGAAGCTATGATATCCTTGTGACTGGTATAGGTACACAGGGAACTTATTACAAACAGAAAACCATTGAAAACTTTGTGGTAAACGATCAAACCACAGCATTCGCCATTGTATTGGAGGATGCGAAATATCTTTATGTTGGTTATCTCATCAAAAACGAAAACGGGTACCTTTCCCGGCCATCGCCTTTTGACAAGTGGTATTATAAAATTTTCCCTTTTACCATTACCAATCTAAGAACGGGAGAAAGCAAAGAGTATGAGAGCTACCTGCAAACCGGGACAGTTTATTGTGAGCACTTACGCACCGGGGATGAAGCGCTGTTTTCCCTTCGTGATTCTTCTCATGGATTAACCTTTGAACCCTTTACCTTTTCTGTTTCCGATAATCCGTACACATATGTGGATTTACACTTTTCCGAGGGTGGGCGTATTAACGCAAAAATTGTAGATGAAGCCGGAAAGGTTCGCATCGGTGAAGAACGGAGCATGGTGATTTATAAACAGGAAGATGGTTCATTCCATCGGCATGCAGTATCCCAGCGCCAGGAAATAGAAATATTAATAACCGAAGAAGGAAGCTATACTGCGGTTCTTCATTTTGGAAATCCCGAAAAAATGATCTCGCTGTCAGCGGACAGTAAGATTCAAACCCTCTATACACAAGGCCTTGATGAATGGGAGAAATACCTGGATGAACAGCAAATTCCGTATGTAAAAATTCAGGATTTAGAGGTGGTAAGGGGAGAAACGACCGAAACAAGCCCGGGTCGCAGTACGGTTGTACCCTACTATCCATTGACCCAGCAAGGTGTTTTTGCCGGAGAAGAAGGAAACGGCTTTGTTACAAACAAGCCACTTGCCCAGCCGGGTGAGTTGATTACGCTCAAATTAGACTACAGTTATGTGAAACAGGGCGGTGACATTCCCCGAAATATTCGGTTTACGTTAGGTGTTCCGGATAACACAAGCTTTGTTCCGGGAAGTGTTGTTGCAACGGAAGAAAAGGCGGGGATTCTTACGAATGTTATCGCCAGCGACAATCAAATACAGGTAGTCTTGGGAGATGTGCCTACGCAGCAGGATAGGTTAAAGGGGAAGATTCTGTATCAGATCATGGTGGATGAGCATATCAATTGGCCTGTGGTTACAGCCGGGGCATGGGTACAATATGAATTGGATGGAGAGAAGGAAGAACAGCTGGGTATTGTAAAATTATCGGTGAATACCATTACACTGACGGCACCGGATTATGTTACAACGGGCAGCTTAGAGGTATTTGGTAGAAGCACACCCAATTCTACTGTGAAAGTTTATGATAATTTTTATCTTGTGGGGGAAACAGTCGCCTCCAAGTATGGTGTATGGAAAATGCAGATTCAACTGATTGAAAACGGAGATCCTTCCATACACTATCTTACAGCCAAAACCGAAGTGGAAGGCGAGGTAGTTCAATCTGGTGTTCGAAGGGTATATCTGGATTCCCGGCGGCCGGTTGTGGATTGGATAACCTTTCAGGATAGCTGTAGATCACATACTGCATCCTGCCTTGAAGGGGTTCCGACATTTCCTTTTACAGCCACTCCAGGCCATAAATTAAATATTTCTCTGCACTTTACCGATAACAGCAGAGTTGCAAATGTCAAAGCGTATCTTGATATTTTGAGTGGTAGCATGATACAAACTTGGCCTGCAAAGTATAACACCGAAGGCGATGTGTTTGAAACGAATATCATATTCGGTCCAAATATGCCCATGAATGTATATGTTACCTATGATATACTTGAAGATTTCTTTACTCCCGAGCCTTTGCCCGGGGAAGCGGAATTAAGAAATAATATGCCCTTTGGTTTTGCTAATGCAGACTATGAAATTCAAAAATTACCCACCGGCGATATTGATGATTGGGAATGTAAGGATTTTCAGTTTCAGATGACAACAGGTGGAAGCCGCAAAAAACTGGACATGACTTTGGACATCCGGCCTGTGGAAAACTATAGCCGCCAGGACGGCGATGAAAGCGTTATCGATGAAAACCTGCCGCCCATCTATGACTTGAAGGTGGAATTAGAGGAACGCAATGGCGGTGTGGAATTTGAAATCAGCGCTGTGATCCCCGAAGAGTTGGTAGATGCGTATTTTGATTCTCCCGGTATTCGATCCCAAGCCAAGGGGATGGATATCATGATTAAAATACTGGGCAATTCACCAGCTGCGGCAGGGCTTTCCCTTGCGGATCTGAAAGGGATTCTGGAGTCCGGGCCTGCTTTCCAGGACAAGATTAATCGTGCTCAGGCCTTGAAAGATTTCTCTGAGAAAAATTGTACCTATGCAGGAAGTCAAATCAGAGACAGAGTGAATGCGGATGGTTTGGTAGAAATGGCGTTGAAAAATGCAAAGGTAAATGCTGTTGCAGGTGTGATAGGGGTGGCTGCCGGAAAAATACCCGGGGCAGGAACAAAGGTTGCTGTTGCAAGCTGGGCTCTGGGTAATCTGTTAGGAATGGGAGGAGATTATAAATGGGAGAAACTATATAACAAGTATAAGAAAGAGCTTCAGGAAGATGAGAATTGTGAAGATGAAGATGGAGAACGGTTCCCGGGTGGGCCGGGTAATGATAATGATGATGACGATGATGATAACGATGTTTACAAAAAACATCGTGATAAAAAAATAATAGCCTCACCAAGCTGGATCATGGACCCCAGTGGTTTCGTCTATGAAGCGATAGAGGAGAACCGGGTGCAAGGGGTAACTGCCATTTTGCTGGAGCTGAACACCGAAACCGGCGAATGGGAGCAGTGGAACGCCGAATGGTATTTGCAGCAAAACCCGCTCATCACCGATGGTGAAGGGAAATATGCCTGGGATGTCCCGGAAGGCTTGTGGAAAGTGCGGTTTGAAAAGGACGGTTACGAAATTGCCTATAGCGAAGAACTGCCTGTTCCGCCGCCTCAGCTGGATGTGAATGTGCCTGTCGTATCTTACATGGCCCCGGAGGTGAATGGGGTAAATGCTATCAATGAATATATTGAGATATCCTTTAACAAATACATGAAGACGGAGCTTTTAACAGAAGCTTTCATCAAGGTCTATGTGCAAGGAGAGGAAACGGAAACCCCTGGCAGGGTGGAAGTGGTGAACCCGAAAACAAACCCGAATAACAGCGCCGAAACCTTCGCAACATCCGTACGGTTTATACCCGATGCACACTTCGCAACCGGTGACCATTACCGAGTGTATGTAAACAAGATGGTGCGAAGCTATGCAGGACGAGCTATGGATGCGGATTATGATGCGGTGGCTACCATTACGGCAACGCAGCCCGCAGATGTCGAAGCCCCGGCAAATGTGGAAAATGTAACCCCTGTTGCAGGTTATACCAGCCTGTATTTCTCATGGGAAAATCCAGCTTCGCCGGATCATGAAGCAACACGGATATATTGGCGTAAATCCGGTTCGCCCGTTTATTTAACCCAGGACAGCGTGGGAAAACAAACCACCGAATACACCATTTACAACCTTGCAAAGGACACCATGTACCAGGTGAAAATCACTACGGTGGATGAAAGCGGAAACGAATCCGACGGTGTGGTGGTGTTCCTGAAAACAAAATGCAGTGTATGCGGAGAGCAGCCTGTAGACGATTACCCTGATGATGATGACGATGATGAACCCGGAAATGGCGGCCAGCCCGGTGGAAACCAGCCAGGAACCGGGGATCAACCTGGCGGCAATACGCCTGTCAATCCTTCGGGTTCCCCTTCCATCACCCCCACGCCGGTACCACCGGAAACAGACGCAACACAGGGTCCTTGGGTGCTGGATCGTTTTCAGCAGGAAATCAGCCTCCTCGAAGACCGAGCCCGGCTTCAGGTAGAGGAAGACACCTTTACACAGGAAACAAAGCTTCACGTACAGGAAAAGCAGCCAAAAACACCACCTGCGGATCAAAACCTTCGCTTAGTTGGAAAGGCCATTGAGATCCGGTTTGCCAGCGAACCCGAAAAAGAAGTGAAAGCCGACATTGCCTTTGACAGAACCCTGCTTGCCGGCACAGACGCCCGACAGTTGGGGCTGTATCGACAGAATGATTCTGATCCGTCCCAATGGGATTATGTTGGAGGGCTTTTGAATGTAAGAGATGGCAAAGTGGAAGCATTCCTGTCCGGCTCCGGAACCTACGCGGTAATGGCCTGCGAGCGCACCTTTACCGATACGCAAAACCATTGGGCCAAAAAGGAAATTGAAATTCTTGCAAGCCGTCATATCATTCACGGCAACGGGCATGGCGCCTTTGAACCGGACAGGCTGATCACACGGGCTGAATTTGCAAAGCTGCTGGTGATGATGGTGAAGGCAGGATACAATCCCGATCAGCAGCTGCTATATGCACAAAACACCGTATTCACCGATGTGGACGAAAATGCATGGTACCGGGATTATGTCCGTGAGGCTGCACGTTACGGCCTGATCCAGGGAAACCAGGGCCGATTCAGGCCCGAGGATGCTGTCAGCAGGCAGGAAATGGCCGTCATGACTGTCAGGGCCTTACAGCGGCTTGGATACGATTTAGGGGATATTCCCCCGCTCACACCTCATTCGGATCAGAACGACATTGCCGACTGGGCACTGGACGCTGTGAGCCGGCTATATGCAGGCGGCATTATGAAGGGAACAGGAGACAATGCCTTTACTCCCCATGAAAATGCAAGCCGCAGTCAAGCTGCCACGGTTTTATACCGTGCCATGGAGAAGGCCGAGCAGATCAGTAAAATCAGAAAAATCACCGGCAAGGTTCAGGTTAGGAATGAAGACACGCTGCTGTTGGAATTCTATTGCCCCGTAGTGGAAAAAACCATTTTGCTGAAAATGAATTTTGTCAGCACGGTTCTGAAAGAGAAAGTGGTAAGCCAACAAGGATCGAAAGTAATTGTCGACGCAATCATCCAAATGGGGAATGATGAAACGATAGAAGAGGCTGAACTGATGGTATGGGATGTAACGGTTTAGTGCAGCCCTTCCACAGAACACAAACGCCTGCCCTTCCCCGGGGCAGGTGTTTGTGCTATTGGGCTGTTGCACAAAGAATGATTCTTCTTCCAATGACGATATGCACTTTGGTTTAAAAGATATCATGCGTATCGTCATTTCATTTAAGGAAATCCGTTACTATCTATTTATGTAACTCCAATGCTATGATGGATGTTGAAGAAGGTGTTCGTCCCAATGCGATTCGTCAAATACGAATAAGTATTCACTATGAAAGCTGTCCAGAAAATATATGGCAATTGAATTTTATGATTCGGATGTTGATGATCTAAATACGAACATCCATAAGGAGGGTTACCATGAAGAAAATTTTGGGATGCATGATCGTTTTAGGTTTGTTTTTGACGTTGTCTATAACGGGTTTTGCAGCCGGCGAAAGTGACAGCTTTGTATCTGCCGGAAACAGCGCAAGCTTTGTTGTCAAAAATGACGGCTCCCTTTGGGGCTGGGGTTCTGAATTTGTTGGGAATGGTCAAGGCTATGACGGGCTTGAGTGGGATCCGGTTCAGATCCTGGACAATGTGAAAGGTGTTTCTGCTGCAGGCGTGCAAAGGGCTGCTGTAAAAAAAGACAATACCTTATGGGTGTGGGGAAGCCTGCAGGGGTATTACAATGGTGAGCAGGGGCCTGCCTACACCAAGCCTGTGAAAGCTTTGGATGATGTGGAAATGGTATCGGTGTGCGCTGACTTTATGATTATACTGAAAACAGATGGTTCCGTATGGGTGAACAACTTCCTTCCAGGGGATGGCACACAATACCCTTCCGAGGGGTTTGTAAAGGTAATGGATGGCTGTAAATATGTATCAGCTGGCATAGGCAGCAATGCATATGTCATTAAAAATGATGATACCTTATGGGGCTGGGGTTTGAATCGCTATGCCGAGCTGGGGAATCGTGACACCGAAGACTTATACACACCCATCCAAATATTGGAGGATGTCCGCACGATTCATGGTAATTCTACAGTTGTTCTGGCCATCAGGCTGGACAATAGTTTGTATTCCTGGGGTGCCGGCTCCAGCGAAGGGATTTATACCGAAAAAGGATGGGTGGACTATGCAGGCACTCCCTATAAGGTCATGGATAATGTGCTAAGAGCCTGCGCCAGTGAAAACGGCGGTCAGGTAGCAGTTATTAAAACTGATCATACCTTGTGGGCCTGGGGGCTTGAAGGAAGTTTTGTACAATCGGCACAGCCGACAAAGCTATATGACCATGCACGGGAAATGGCCATTGGAGAACGACATATCGTTGTTGTTTTTGATGATAACACCTTGGGAACTGCCGGAACGAATTACTATAAGGTTTTGGGCCATGGCGATATGGATAGCTGGAGTGAAAGTATCCCGTTGAAAACCATTATGGATAGTATACAGGATTCTCCTGTAAGCTGGGCTGAAAAAGAAGTAGAGGAAGCCATCGGATTACAGTTGGTGCCGGAGGATATGCAAAGCAATTATGAACAGGACATTACCCGCGAAGAGTTTTGTATTCTGGCAGTTAAGCTGGTGGAAGAAAAAACGGGGATGACCGTTACCGATTATATTCATAGTCAAGGACTTCAGCTGCCGGAAAAATCACCCTTTGTTGATTGCAACCATCCCGATGTGATAGCGGCAAATGTGTTGAAAATAGTAGACGGAACCTCGGCAACCACCTTTGCTCCGGATAACTGGCTTACCCGCGAGCAGGCTGCAAAGGTTCTGTCGGCAACGGCGAGAGCATTGGGAGAAAACATTCAGGCCGATTGTCCTGTGTTCACGGACGATCAAGCTATCGCAGGCTGGTCCAAGCCGTACATCGGATATGTCTACAACGCAAATGTCATGAAGGGCGTTGGCGAAAACAAGTTCAATCCTAAAGGCGGTTATCAGAGGCAGCAGGCCTATATGACAATTTTAAGGCTATTAAAATCCCTGAATTCCGGCATTAAAAGCGAAAATGAAACAATCGTGTCTTCAACAGAACCGCAGGAAGGAAATACGGCCATGCGCAATTTGCTCAAATACGATAGTTATAATGACGAACAAGACCTGCTTGTACCCGACTACCCGCATGACATTCTTCCTTTGTATCAAAACGCAAAGGTATATGACTCAATCTATGACTATCGGGGAGGAACTGGACAAATAAGCAAATATACGATAACGGCCAAACTTGTCTTGCCATCCGACAGTTATGAAGATGCTGTTCAGCATTACAATGGCTTTGGGCTTGAAAAGGAAATAATGCTGACAAATAACGGCGAAACAGAAGAAACAACCTTCACCGGAGTTATCAGCAAATATACCGTGAAGGTGAGTATACTGCGTTTCCTGAAAGCCGATGGAGATCCTCTTGTAAGTATACTGATAAGCTATTAACTGCTTTCTTCGTCCGTATCTGATCCTCAGGGCTTGCGTTTTGATCCTGATTTCATGCAGGTGTGTCCGGCAGCAGACCTTGCCTTTTTCAGTTAATAGTATCCCCTGCAAAGTAAGCAATTTTCAAAAAGCAGGTGCCACATCTCTGTGACACCTGTTTTTTTGCTCGCTGGTCCTATTCCACATATTCATACCCAGCATAAATAACATAGGGTGAATTCTGTGCTTCAATCAGCATCCTGCCATTTGCCGTCTTGTTGGATACCCCTGAAAACAGCTCCAGCTTCCTTGTCGCATTTCCGACACTGCCGTAGGCAGGCACTTCAAAAACAACCGTTACCGGAGTATCGCTTGCAGTTCCGCCCGTACTGGATACAGCCGATCGAATGCCCGCTTCATTGCCCCATCCATCATAATACGCACCCAAACCAACCTCTGTTGTATATTTGGAGGAATCGCTGACTAGACTGCTGGTGTAATGAAGGGTGATCTGTTCCCCGGGGACAAGCCTTTCGGGCAGGTCTTCCCAATGCATCGAATAAACCTTTTTATCTTCCCTGCCATCCGGGTAGGTGGTGGTTTGCGTCACCTCCAGAGTGTATTTGGTTCCAGTGGTGACCGTTCTGGTTTTAATTCTGGAATCGCTGCTATCGGTGGTCGTATTATCATAGGACACATTCTCTGGGGATTTATACTCGATCCTTTTCCAGTATCCTTCCGAACCCTCCTTGACCACAAAGGTACCTGATATGGTAACCTCGGGCTGCTGCACGAACACACCGGTAACCTCGTAGGTGCCCGGCACCTCGGGCGCAACCTCTCCGGGGTAGCCTGACTTGTCAACATACAGATAGTCCTTGTTGGTTGCCTGCTTCAGGGCAGCAGCTGTCTTCTCATCGGCA
Source organism: Bacillota bacterium (assembly GCA_023426765.1). Taxonomy (GTDB): domain Bacteria; phylum Bacillota; class Clostridia; order DSM-8532; family DSM-8532; genus JAAYJG01. Next base: position 4,781 of record JAEZBW010000495.1, on the reverse strand, counting down.
GGCTCTGCAGACCACTTGTAGTAATTCATGGACTCATAGGTGGTTGCTGTCGTTCCGGTGCTCTCGATGGTTACCTTCATTCTTTCCCCGGGCTTGTACTGATCCTTGTCAAAGGTTAGCGTTCTTGTTATCTTTGCCGGGGTGGAAGTGGGTTCCGGGGTTGGCGTTGGGGTTATGGGCTCTTCTTTTTCCTTCACCTCTACAACCTTACTGCCAAAGCCCTTTATCTTTGTCATGCCGCTGTCTTCATAGGCTGTAACCTTCACTGTATAATACCCGGCAGTGTCATATTGATGCTTCACCTGTGTCAGGTCTGCCGCCTGCTTTGTATTACCGTCCCCCAAATCCCATTTGAAGTGCCACCCAGTAAAACTGCCGGTATTGAAAGTGATCTCATCCTCTACCATAGGTTTTGCGGGTTCATAGGTAATGCCAAGGGATTCCACATCGCCGATTTTAATGATTCCGGTGGATATCTTTTTGCCGTTTGATGCATCTTCCACGGTAACGACAATATCCTGTATCTGCTCTTCGCTGAATTCCTGCACCAGCTTGTCCTTTGCCCTGCCATTCTTGTTCTTGAATTCCTCTGATCGCAGGAAGGTGCCGTCCTTAAGCTCCCATAGAATCGTAATATCCTCGATGGCCTTTGGAACATTCTCCACCGTGGCTTCAAATTTGGTGGGTTTGGCTGGCTCGATAAAATCAACCTTTTCGGGCTTCAGCGTCAGCTTTACATCACTGACCCGGATATTCAGCTTTGTCTTGGTTCCGTATGCGGTGACATACATGATTTCATTATTGGCTTTTGTAAACTCCACCGGTATATATTTTACACCGCCCCCCAGGGTTCCTGCGGCAGCTTTTCCGGACGGGGTGCGGTTATGGGTTGCGGTTTTTTTATCATACCCATCCACCTGGTAAACCTCCACCCAAACGCCATCTGGAATGTCACCATCCACTTCCACCAGCAGTGTCTTTTTCCCATCCGGGTTATACGTTCTGGGTGTGGTCCATGCAGCCGCCATGGACCAATCTCTTACGATGGTCAGCGGAAAGGTCAGCACGTTTTGAATGCCAAACATTCTGGAGCGAACGCCGATACTAACGGTTTTAAATTCGGGCCTTGAACTGTTTGTCAGCACATCATGCCAGAAGCGTTTGTAAAGAGCATTGTTGGATGTACCCAGGGTATTCTGTACATAGTCATGAAACCCTGATTCGGGAACCGGGCGGCTGCTCGCAACCGCTTTCCACAGCTTGCCGAAATCCGCCCCGTTGTCCGCAAGAAATTTTATGTAACTGGCCATGCCATACTCGTGGCCTTCCTCACGGTTTTCAAAACGTTCCAGGTGATTATCAATGCGTGTGTAGTTATGCATCTTTAGAATGCCTATCTGCGTACCCACATAATAGCTTGCATATTCGGCCGTTGCTTCCATCAGCCAGCGGCTCATCCCCATTTCGGCCACGGTCAGTCGATGGTTCTGGAAGGCATGAAAAAGCTCATGAGCTGCAGTTGCCTGCAGATCATCCACGTTTGTATACTTTGCAGGAAGCTTAATCTGTTCGGTCAGCCAGCTGTAAGAGGCACCATACTTGTTGTAGGAAGAGGAAAGCATGACAATAGCCCGGGTGTCGATGGTTTCCTTTGAATCCTTAAACCAGCTTCCGGGGTATAACGAAGCATTGGCAACCTCCATTTCCAGATAGAGGTATGGCGGCGAATAGTCCTGTCCAAGCAAGGCGAAATAGGTGCCATATGCCTTGTCCAGTGCCTTGCCAAGCTCTTCGGCCATGGTCTGCATGTTTTTGATGGTCTTCTGATCCGGAAGGTCTGTTTTTTCCTTTTTATTATACGCAATGATGAAATGTGGGGTTTCATGAACAGAGTAAAATTGCTTCAGGGCCAATACCCTCCATTTGGTGAGATGGTCGGTATACGCCCTTACGACACCCTTTTCAGGATCTACATGGGATGGGGCCGGTATCCATTCATACCTTTCCTCATCCCAATAAGCGGCACGAATATATTGGCTCTTTTTCGCTTCCTTATCAAGCTTAAACTCCAGCATCAGGGTTTCATCAAAGGTTTTTCTGTCTCCAATGGTGATGTCATATACCTTGGTCTGGGCGTATTTGTCCTCTGAAAACTCCGGTGCATTTGTTACTTCGGTTACGGCAAGAATTTCACTGTTCTGTATGGTTCCCGGCGGGATGGAGATACTCAGAGCTTCACATTCAAAGGTCTGAAGCTGATGGGCTGGTGTAAGCTGTTCCTCAAGGATGGTTTCATAACCCTCATCAAGAACCTCAAACATCACACCCGTGCTTTTTTCGTCCTCCCGCTTGATTGTAATTTCATTGGTTTCTGCTCCAGTGGGTATCCGTACGTCAATTTGTTTATTGCTCCATAGAACAGGCTGCACTTCCATCTCGCCCAGGCAAACCCTTGCATCTTTGGCATCATCGCCAAACCCGTTTCCCTTAATGCTGACGGTTGTTCCCACAGCACCCTTTGCGGGGGAAATGCTTCTGATCTTCGCCTTTGTGCACCCCGACAGCAAAACCAAAACGGCCAAAGGGATGGTGATTAATAGAAGCTTACACGCTTTGTTCATGATCATTCCTCCGTTTTTCTACGGTTTCATCCAGCCTTTCTTCTATGTTAATATAAATTCGCTTGCATGGAATCATCCCTTCGGATGATATTTCACAAAATGACTGAATTCCATATTAAATCAAACCTTACCGGAAAGCATAAAAGGTGATATTTTTGTATATCTTGTTATACATATACTCATGCAGGGTTCTCATTTTAAAGAATTATAACGAGGCGAAAATGTCCCCCACCTCTATAGGTGGCGGGTACCGATTACCATTATCAGGCGGTGAGCATATCTCCCGCCTCGATATAACGGTGTGTTGCGATTGCAGGCAATCGCTTCTGTTGTTATAACGGCGGGGACTGGGATCCATCTTTGAGCCTCGTTATAAAAATGCTTTATGAATGATGTTGCTGCATGGCCTGAAGTTATGCTGCGAAAGGCAGTTTACGGAGTTGAAGCATGAAACGGTTTTTTAAGAAGCTCTTTCAATATTTAAAAAGTATATACAAGCTGTATACCGAAGCACAAATCCCCTTTTTAGCGGCACAGACAAGCTTCTTTGTCATTCTCGCCTTCTTCCCTTTTGTTGCCTTTACCCTGACACTGATCAAGGAAACCCACCTGGATGATACGCTTGTGATGCAGGCTTTATCAAGCTTCCTTCCCACATCCACTTATATTTTGACGCTGCAGATCCTTGAAAGCGCGCAGGCCAACAGAAATCTGTTCATTTCCATCGGTGGAGTGGCTGCTTCCTTATGGCCTAGATAGCTAGATCTAGATAGGAAATTGCTTTTCTATATCTAAACTATAGCATCACATTTTTACCAAGTCAACAGCCTTCTAATTAGCATAACTAACAATATATGTTAGATAAATAGGATGATATATATTAACTACTAAATTGTTATTCTACTACCCTTCTGAAAATACAATTATTATTGAAAAATGTTAATTTACAAGAGATAAAAAATATGCTAAATGAGAGTACCCTAATTATTTTAATCATCATATGGTACAAGTTGAGAATATTCATCCTCAAATGGCATCTGTGGGATATAGCCACATGACTCCCGTTTAAAAGAATCATAATATGTAAATTTCGCATTAATTAAAGTATTACCTGTTCTCATTCTCACTGTATTTTGTTGATATAGTATATCGATATTCGTATTTATTAAATCCAATATATGTTGTGGCGGACTATGATTTGGAGGTTCCTGCTTATCATCCAGCCAAAGATTTAGATGCTTTAATATCTTCTTAATTAGTAATTCTTCTTCAATAAAAGAAATAATTTTCATATTACCACCGCATTGGGAGCATTTGAGCGGATCCACATTATATACCTTATGAATGAGTTTAGCCCAACTTTTGTTGAATTTCTTTCTTTTCATATTTGAAAACATAAGCTTATTAAGTTCAGCATCAATTTCGCTAATATCATTACACTCATTAGGCTTTTGTATTTCTTCATCTTTTTTCCTCATTCCCCTGGATTTGTTTGAGTAATATCCATAGTATTTAACCATTTGTTCACCCTTGTTGGGTATATGGGTAATGAGCCGAGCAAGCCAGTCCAGTGCAGAGAAAACCTGCGTTTTTTTGCTGGTCTTGCCTTTATATATAACTTTAGCTTTACCATCATTTGTTTGATGCTCAGGGATATATGTCATTCTTTCCTGAGACAAAGGTGCCCTGACAATATATTGTCCAAGCCGTTCAAGACCTTCATTATCCCATGAATATATGGCTTTACCACAATAAACATGAAATCCATCATGGATCCAGCTATTCATGTTTTCTATAACTGCATTGGAGATTTTACCTTCTTTTAATAAAAGTTTAAAAATTGCCTGTTTAAATGCAGGTATTAAATCTTCAGCTTTTGGAGATAATCCTACCATAAAATCATTATTCTCATTGAAGCAGCCGTCAGTGGCTATTATGTGCAGGTGTGGATTGAAATTTAAAAATCTCCAAATGTTTGCACTGCGCAAACAATACCAGGAGTAGCATTTTCAAAAGTTACTGTTTGTTTAAGGTAGTCTGATAAGGCATCATTTACACATCTGCTTAGATTTACAAGTAGTTTTCTATCGTACATAAAGTATACTCTGAGTCTCTTGGGCAGGGAGAACACCCATTGCCTATGTGGAACATCTTCTAAAA
>JAEZBW010000264.1 GCA_023426765.1 Bacillota bacterium | reverse complement strand
TTATATGGCGCAAGCAGCAGGAAAGCAGATACTGAAGGACAGATGCTCCACGCAAGATATTTAATTTTAACGCATCCGACCACCGGAGAGAAAATGCAGTTCGAGGCCCCGCTTCCAGACAGTTTTCAGGAAATGCTGAAAAAGCTTGGGTAGACCCGGGCCAGGATTTTAACGGCTCTTTCAGTGGGTTAAACCAGTTATTAATGCTGCAGCTAACCTCAAGAAATCATACGTGGTGCTGTGAAAACTCTCTTGCGTAAGTGAATTGAAAAGAACCGATCCTTGAAACATCATTAAAAAATGAAAAAAACCAGGAGAATTGATCATCCTGGTTTTTACTATTTTCGAGTTTAGCTGAACGGTCTCAAATGTATTCTATTTGACATGATTTTTGAGCCCAATGGAACCGTCCCAGCGGCTCAATTAGCGTTCTTCGCGGAAGTAGGAGTTGCCCAGGTCTTTCGGCGGGTTATGCCGGCTGCTCTTGCGGATGGAGCCGATGATGATCACCAGGAAGGTCGCAAGGTAGGGCAGCATCCGTAGAAAATACTGATTCACGGGTATATTCAGCGACTGAATGCGGAACCCCACAATATCCAGTCCACCGAAGAGAATCGCACCCCAGATTGCCTTATAGGGGTTCCAGGACGTGAAGATAACCAGTGCCACGGCTATCCAGCCACGGCCCGAGGTAATATTCTCCTGCCACGAAGGAACGAAAACCAGGGACAGATAAGCTCCGCCCAGGCCGCAAAGAGCGCCTCCGAGAAGGATATGAACGTACTTATACAGCATGACGTTAATGCCAGAGGCGTCTGCCGCAGCAGTATTTTCACCGACTGCGCGCAGGTTCAGGCCCCAGCGGGTGTTATACAGGTAAATACCTGACAGAATGGCGATGACATAACCGAAGTAGACAAACAGATCCTGCTCCAGAAATACTGAAAGGATGGGGCCCAGCACCGGAATTTTCGCCAGGAACGGGATGGACAGCGGGCGGAAAAAACGTGTAAAGTTTTCCGAAAGAACATGCCCCATCAAGCTTTGTCCCCAGAACCGAGCCATGCCGGATCCAAAAATCGTCAGTGCAAGGCCGGTAACAACCTGATTCGCCCGCAGCGTAACCGTCAGGAAAGCATAGATCAGTGCGCCAAGGGCACCGAAAACACAGGCTGCCAGCAGGGCTGCAAGGGGGTTCTGCGTTACTGTCGCCGCCTGAAAACCGGCCACAGCGCCAAGCAGCATCATGCCTTCCACACCCAGATTCAGATTGCCGGCTTTTTCGTTGTACATGGTTCCGATGATCGCAAAAAGCAGAGGTGTCCCTGCGATGACAGCGCTTTTTAAGAACAGAACGATAACATCCAATACATTTGTCATACGGCAGTACCTCCGACAGCTTTCTTTTCTTTTTCCCGGAAGCGAACCTTGTAGCGTACAAAAAACTCGCTGCCCAGAATACAGAACAAAATCATTCCCTGTAATACTTCGGCTGCCGATGAGGGAATTTGCAGCGCGGATTGTATGTAGGAACCGCCCTGCAGCAAAATGGCGAACAGGAAGGAAACGACCAGCACCATCGGTGCACTGAGGCCTGACAGCCAGGTGGTGATGATCGCAGAAAACCCATAACCGCTGGATATGTTCATCGTCAGCGTTTTGTTTACACCGGCCGTTTGGATGACGCCGGTAATTCCGCACAGGCCGCCGGATAACAGCATGGCGATCAAAACAACCTGGGAAACGTTCATTCCTGCATACCGGGCTGTGGCGACGCTTTCACCCACAACAGCAATTTCGAACCCCTTTTTGGTTTTCTTCATAAACCAAGTGATCAGAACCACCAATAAAAGAGCAATGATCCAACCCATATGAACCCCGAAAACTTTCGGCAGCAGAGCGCTGTCGGGGAATGTGGCTATTTTGGGGAAGCCCATGGCCTTTGGATCGCGCCATGGCCCAAACTGCAGATAGGTGATGAAATGCAGTGCGATATAGTTTAGCATCAGGGTGAGGATCGTCTCGTTCGCTCCGAACCTCGCCTTGAAGAAAGCCGGAATTAATGCCCATAACCCGCCAAACAGGAAGCCTGCGAGAAAAACCAGCGGCAGCATCAAAAAAGAAGGAATTCCTTCGATGCGTAACGCAACAAGGCTGGCGCCGAAAGCACCCATCAGAATCTGTCCTTCACCGCCGATATTCCAGAACTTCATTTTAAAAGCGATCAGAATACCCAAAGAAGTGATCACCAGAGGGATCATTTCCAGAAGCGTTGCCCTGAAGCGGATGACCGATCCCAGGGAACCCTTCAGCATGTTGGCATATACCGTAAACGGGTTATACCCCAGAAACCCGATGAATATGCTTGAAACCAGAATAGCCGCAAAAACTGCTGTCAGCCGGATGAGGGCGATGTCTTTTGTCGAGGTGCCGGAACGGTTTACAATTTGCATGATGTTTCCTCCTCTGTCAGCGTGGATAAAGTTTCGCCCGCCATTAACAGCCCAAGCCCTTCCTTGGTGATGCATTGGCTTTCAGTGATTCCGGTCACCCTTCCATCACATAGCACCATGATCCTGTCACACAGCTCCAGCAGAACATCCAGATCCTCGCCGATATAAAGAATGCCGACGCCTTTTTCCTTTTGCTCCTTCAGTAAATCATAAATATTATAGGAAGCACCGATATCCAACCCCCGAACGGGATATGCGGTGATTAAAAGATGCGGTTTGGCGTCAATCTCGCGACCCAGCAAAACCTTCTGGATGTTTCCGCCCGAAAGCTTGCGGATGGGGGTGCCAATGCCGGGGGTTTGTATATCCAGGCGTTCCTTTACCCGCTCAGCTTTTTCTCTGGCCGGTTTTCTGTCCACCGCCAGGCCGGGCTGATTCACATAATCCTTTAAAAGCATGTTGTCGACCATGTCCATGGATGCGACAAGACCCATCCCCAGGCGATCCTCGGGAATGAAGCTCATGCTGATGCCCCTGCGGATGATTTCCCGGGGGCTGTGCCCGAGAATGCTTTCTCCTTCGAAAAGAATATTCCCTTTTTCAACGGGATATAGACCTGAAATTGCTTCACAAAGCTCTTTCTGACCGCTTCCGGCCACACCGGCCACCCCGAGGATTTCTCCTTCATACAGTTCGAAGGAGATATTGTCCAGCACACGGACATGGTGCTCGCCCAAAGCGCAGACATTCTCCACCGAAAGCAGGAGCTTGCCCCGTTGAACCACTTTCTTTTCGATGGACAAATCGATAGGCTTCCCAACCATCAGCTCGGTCAGCTCCCGAATGTTTGTGCCTTTTGTCTCAAGTGTCTTCACAGACTCTCCCTGCCGGAGTACGGTCACCCTGTCGGAGATGGACATCACTTCATTCAGTTTGTGGGTGATGATGATCACCGCGCAGCCTTTTTTAATCAGATTGCGCAGGATATCAAAAAGTTTGTCTGTTTCCTGTGGCGTTAGTACGGCGGTGGGTTCGTCAAGGATTAATATTTTGGCGCCGCGGTATAAAACCTTCAGAATTTCGACGGTCTGTTTTTCACTGACCGACATGTCCTGGATTTTACGCCCCAGATCAATTTGCATGCCGTATTTTTCCATCACTTTACTGATTTTCGCCAAAGATGCTTTTTTAGATAAAAAAGGCGAGCCCTTTTCGGCCAGAAGAATGTTCTCAGCGGCTGAAAGGACATCGATCAGCTTGAAATGCTGATGGATCATCCCAATTCCCAGCTCGATGGCATGCCTGGGGGAGTGGATCTTCACCGGTTTTCCATGAATGGCAATGCTGCCGCTGTCGGGGGTGTAAATGCCCGAGATCATATTTACCAGCGTGCTTTTTCCCGCACCGTTTTCACCCAGCAGCGCGTGGATTTCACCTTCGTTCACCGACAGGTTGATGTCGCGGTTGGCTCGGATGACCCCGAAGGTTTTACAGATGTTTTTCATTTCAACATAGACAGGTTGGCTCATGATTTCATCCTTACTATATAGATTTGTTTTTCAAGAAAGAATTTTATTCATTCCGGAATATAACGGGTCACTGTGCCCCGAATTGAAATCTGATTATTCTGCAGACTGCCTTTTATATACCGCAATGAATACCAATGGTCAAGGCTCACGGGTTTCCCGAACTGTCTGCACGGAGCCGCCGTAGTCGGTTTTACCCGGTGAAAAAGCAGCAGGATTAAAGGAAACCCTTTAATCCTGCCATATCAGATATTTTATTATTGCTTCGGAATAGTGCCGACAACGCCTTCAACAAACCAGTCGAAGGAGAGCATTTCTTCGTCGGTCATCATAACGCCTTCCGGAACTTTTACCGCACCGGTCTGATCCTTGATGGGGCCTTCAAAAACCTTGAATTCGCCGCTCTTAATCTTGGCGGTCATTTCATCCACCTTGGCCTGTGCGCCTTCAGGAGCGTTCTTGGTCAGCGGTGCCAGGGCAACGATGCCGTCATTAATACCGCCCCAGTAGTTTTCAGCTTTCCAGGTACCGTCGATCACCTTTTGAATCTGAGCCGCATAGTAGGGACCCCAGTTCCATACGGGAGCCGTCATGTAGGATTTGGTTGCAACTTCGCTGGTGTCGCAGTTGTAGCCGATGGACCATTTGCCGCGCTCTTCAGCAGCCTGCTGCGGAGCGGTGGTGTCCTGATGCTGAGCGATGACGTCACAGTTGTTGTCCAACAGGGCGACAGCCGCCTGCTTTTCAGTAGCGGGATCATACCAGGTGTTTGTCCAGACCACTTCAACCGTTGCATCTGGATTGACGGAACGAACACCCAGCGTAAATGCGTTGATACCGCGCACTACTTCTGGAATCGGGAAAGCGCCGACATAACCGATTTTGTTGGTTTCGGTCTTCATGCCTGCTACAATACCCGAAAGATAACGGGCCTGATAAATTCTGCCGAAGTAATTCAGCATGTTATCGGAGGACTTGTAACCTGAACAGTGCAGGAATTTCACGTCCGGATGTTCCTTTGCGAGATCATACATATAGTCCATGTAGCCATAAGAGGTGGCGAAGATGATGGAACAGCCCTGATCGATAAAGGACTGCATGACAGCCACGCTGGAATTGTCACTGTCGGAGACGTTTTCCTGGAAAATGACTTCTACCTTGTCTCCCAGTTTTTCTTCAACATATTTTTTCCCCTGATCATGCGCGAAGGTATAGCCCTTGTCACCACCGGAACCGATGTACACGAAACCGACCTTCACTTTTCCCTGTTTTGCCCCGCCCTGGCCGGCACAGCCCGTCAGAATCATTGCGAGACTAAGTACTGCTAACACCAGGCAAAGTACTCTTTTTTTCATTTTTTCATGCCTCCCTGAAAATTATTTTTTTATCCTGAAAGGAATCTATTACAACAAGGGACTCCACACGGACTCCCAGGCTGCGCAAAATCTGGCTTCCGGGCTGAAACCCCTTTTCAATCACGATGCCGACGCCCGAAACAACGGCTCCTGCCTGCTGTGAAAGCTCCATCAGCCCCAAAACAGCCTGGCCATTTGCAAGGAAATCATCGATGATCAGTAACCTTTCGCCGGCTGAAAGAAAGCTTGTTGAAACTGAAATGTCGTAGTCGGTCTGTTTGGTATAGGAGTGAACCCGACCCTGATAGACTTCCGCAGACATGTTCCTGCCGACCTGCTTCTTTGCAAATACGACGGGAACATTGAAATGAATGCCGGCACAAAGTGCGAAAGCGATGCCGGAGGTCTCTATCGTCAAAATTTTATCAATTCTTGTGTCGTGAAAGCGCTGGTAAAATTCTTTACCGATTTCCATGGCCAATTTGGGATCAATTTGATGGTTGATAAAAGAATCCACCTTCAGAATGTTCCCCTGGAGAACCTTACCATCCTGTAATATACGCTGCTTTAGCAATTCCATAAAGAAACATCTGCCTCCGGACTCATGCTCAATGATCTGCCGATTGGATTGAACAACCTGAATGACGATTCAATCCATGTAATAACAACACAAAAACAGAATGCGTTCTTCCGCTTTCTGTTATCTTTTGATTATGATGAACAAAAATATTCAAATTATCATTTTTGTTGGTTCAGGAATAATAATATTCTTTATTCTACAACAAACCCAAACAAGAAACAACAAAAACCGTAAAACTCCTGCAAAGAATTTGTAATCATTCGTCAATAATCAGAGGCGGCACCGGAAAGCCATCATTGGGGCCTGTCAGGCGGGTCTGTGCTTTTGATACGTTCCATTCGGACAGAACCGTCCCAATTGTTGCAAAAACTATGGACATGAGGATTGATTTCTGGTAACATGTGAATGTTGCAGTAATTTGTCGATAATGATTGAGATCGGATGAAGGTTTGCTGCAACGCACCGGCCGCCGCTAAATCCCCGAAAATTCGGGTATTCTGTGGCTGAGGCCGAAACGGTAAGACGGAAGAAATGAACGGGATAATAATGCAGGACGGAAAGACGGCAGTATAATGGGACTCGCAATATGCCTTTTTGTACGTGTATTTTTTCCGTTCAAAAAGGCTTTTTTTATCCATACATGGGGAGGCTGCATCATGTTAAAGGTCATTATGATAGTGATTTATATCGTCATCATTGGTTATCTGACATACCTCGGATTCCGCAAAACAAAAAACGCCAATGATTATCTATTGGGCGGAAGGCAAATTCATCCAGCAGTGATGGCTCTATCCTATGGTGCAACCTTTATCAGCACTTCCGCCATTGTCGGTTTTGGCGGCATAGCGGCGCAGCATGGCTTCAGCTTGCTGTGGCTGACCTTTCTGAATATTTTTCTGGGAGTATTCGTGGCATTCATTTTCTTTGGAAAAAGAACAAGAAGGATGGGCCAAAACCTGAATGCCCAAACCTTTTCGGAATTCATCGGTGAAAGGTACCAATCCGGATTTATCCGCAGGTTTTCAGCTGCAGTCATCACTCTGTTTATGCCCGTTTATGCGGCGGCTGTTTTAATCGGTGTTTCGGCCTTTATTCAAAGAAGCTTCAATATCAAATATGTAACGGCGCTGATCATCTCGGCTGCTTTTGTAGCAATCTATGTTTTCTTCGGAGGCTTGAAGGGCGTTATGTATGCCGACGCTTTCCAGGGCACTTTCATGATTGCAGGCATGTTGGTCTTCATTATTGCGGTATATAATCAATTAGGCGGAATATCGGTGGCTCATGAGAAGCTGACGTTATTGTCCCAGCTTCCGGACGTGCAGGAACAGATTAAGATCATAGGCCTTCTGCCTGGGTTTACAGGGTGGACAAGCACACCCGAGGCCTTCTCGCCGAACTGGTGGGTGGTATTCTCCTCAATCGTAATGGGTGTCGGTGTAGGCGCTTTGGCACAACCTCAGCTGGCAGTAAAGTATATGACGGTGAAAAGCGGGAAACAACTGAATCGTGCTGTTCCCATCGGGGGTATCTTCATTCTGTTGACGGTCGGCGTTGTTTATGTTGTCGGGCCTCTGACCAACCTTTATTTTTATGAAAAGTATGGTAAAATCGCCCAGGTTTTTGCGGGCTCCAGCGAGGAAGTCATTCCTGCTTTTATCAATGACTTCATGCCCGAATGGTTTGTTGCAGTTTTCATGCTCGTGGCCATTTCCGCCGGGATGTCAACGCTCAGTTCTCAGTTCCACACTATTGGTACGGCTGTCAGCAAGGATTTGTTTATCAATAAGAACAGGGATGAAAAAAGAACCATGCTGATAACAAGAATAGCCTTAATCATTACGATTGTTGTAACCATCCTGCTGGCATACACACTGCCGAAGGTTTGGAATGGTGCCATTGTCATCAGTACCGGTTTGTTCTTCGGAATTTGCGCGGCTTCATTCCTTCCGCTTTATTTGGGAGCGCTGTACTTCAGGAAAATCACCAAGAAGGCTGCCATATCCGGTATGTTGGCCGGTTTTACAACCAGTATGCTTTGGATGCTTTTTGTTCATACCAAGGAATCGGCGATACTGATGCTGTGCAAGCTGATATTCGGCGTGAATTCTCTGGCAGAGGGGACAATACTGGTTTACGTGGATCCACTGGTCATATCGCTGACTGTTTCAACCATCGTGACGATTCTGGTGGGCTTGTTTTCAAAACAGGATTTGGACAGGAAGCATATTGAATTATGCTTTCAGGGGAAAGAGTAAAACAGGATTTACAGAATAAAACCACGTGGAGACCGTTCGGAAAGCCTGAATAAGTTTCCGAACCTGCTCCGAAGGGAGGATGTTTTATGTTTGGTATTTCGGATGCAGGGGCTATGTCAGCGTATGTTCTCAGTGTTTTCAGCACAGTGCTGTGTATTGCCTATGGTTTGTTAAACTGGAATAAAGGCGGAGACGATTAAGTTATCCAATGATTTGCATTTGTCGTATGTATCCGGTTATAACCGATACGATTGCCCTTTTTCTGTGCATTCATGCTTAAACAGATCACCGTATTCAATAAAAGAATGTGTAAAAGACATGCATATCAGAACAGCAAAAGATCCGGAACCAAATCCGGATTTTTTTATGGTTCGTTTCGGCTCTTCTAGTACAAGCGCTCTTCGTGTGCTATAATAAACTCGACAGATTATCTCTGCAAACGACTTACATAGTTTTAATCCGGTATGATCAGACAACCGGGCAGATGAAGTAATCAGGACGATGATTTATGCAGGTACCAGTCTGCCGTATAATTAAACACCTGAAGCCCTGACTTTTCATGCGGGGATATATTGTACCCTGTTTATGGTAAAATAACTGTATACGTTCTCTGCCTGAACAGATGAGTCCGTTTTCTTTTGGAGGTTTACACATGGTTGAAAACATCGATATGATCAATGAAATAAATAAATTAAAACAAGAAAAAAATGCCGTTATCGTCGCACACAATTATCAGATCGACGAAGTGCAGGATTTGGCCGATGTTGTCGGCGATTCCTTCAGGCTTAGCCAATATTGTGCATCATCGGATTATCAGACGGTGGTTTTCTGCGGGGTGCACTTCATGGCTGAAAGTGCGAAAATTCTGTCACCTGAAAAAACCATTCTGCTGCCTGAAATAGATGCAGGCTGCCCGATGGCCGACATGGTTACAGCCGAAGCACTCCGGGAAGAAAAGAAAAAATACCCCAATGCGGCCACCGTATGTTATATCAATTCTTCGGCAGCGGTGAAAGCCGAATGCGATATCTGCTGCACATCCTCCAATGCGCTGAGGGTCATCCGGTCGCTTCCGCAGAAAGAGATTCTGTTTGTACCCGACCAGAACCTGGGGCATTATATTGCGCAGCAGGTTCCCGAAAAAATAATTCACTTGTGGAGGGGCTTTTGCGTTACCCACCATCGTTATAAAGCCAGTGATGCGGAGGCTGCACGCAGGCTGCATCCGGATGCATTGCTGCTCGTTCACCCGGAATGCAGGCCGGAGGTTGTTCAGATGGCCGACTTTACAGGAAG
>JAEZBW010000221.1 GCA_023426765.1 Bacillota bacterium | reverse complement strand
CTTCCTGTGGATGCTTTCATCATCCTTGAAGCTGGACAGACAGGTATTTGATATGAATCCGTTTGTCTGGATTCCAAAGCAGCCAAGATGGCAGAATTATGCTGAAATCTGGACAAAGGTTCCGTTTCTGAAGTTTGTTCAGAATACGGTCTTTTTAACCCTGGTAGTCACTTTCCTGCAGATATTAACCTCCAGCTTTGCGGCCTATGCCTTTGCGAAGCTGACGTTCAAATATAAAAGGTTTCTGTTTTTAGCATACATCTCGACCATTGCGATGCCCTGGCAGGTTTATATGGTACCGCAGTTCCTGATGATGCGAAGCTTCGGGTTGAATGACCGTTTGCTTGCGATCATCTGCCTGCAGGCATTTTCAGCATTTGGTGTATTTCTGATGCGGCAGTTTTATATGGGAATACCGGATTCACTTTGTGAGGCCGCCAGAATCGACGGCATGACCGAATACGGAATCTATTCAAGGATCATGCTTCCGCTTTCCAAACCTGCCATCGCCACATTAACGATATTTACCTTCGTAAACACCTGGAACGATTACCTTGGGCCGCTGATTTACCTGAAGACCCAGGAGAGGAAGACCATACAGCTGGGGCTTAAGATGTTCATCAATCAATACTCCTCCGACTATGGCCTGATTATGGCAGGCTCGGTGTTATCGCTGATTCCCGTCATCATCGTATTCTTATGTCTGCAGAAGTATTTTGTTCAAGGCATCGCCACAACCGGTATTAAAGGCTAATCGCAGCAGATAAAACAGGGGGAAGACTGTTGCACGCCGTCTTCCCCCTGTTATTGCATGGATACAAATGTTTAAGGTAAATTTGTATGCCCCATCAGATATTTGTCCACTTCTCTCGCCGCACCGCGGCCTTCATTAATAGCCCACACCACCAGGCTCTGCCCTCTGCGCATATCGCCCGCCGAAAAAACACCTTCTACATTCGTGGAGAACTTTCCATATTCGGCATTTGCATTGGAACGCCCGTCGCATTCAATGCCCAGGGGGGATAATACGGTGCTGTCAGGCCCTAAAAAGCCCATGGCCAGAAGGACGAGCTGCGCGGGGATCACTTTCTCGGTACCGGGTATCTCAACCGGTACGAAACGTCCGCCGGCATCCTTTTGCCATTCCACATTCACAGTATGAACCTCTTTCAGGTTGCCGGCTTCATCTCCCACAAATTTCTTAGCGGTGATGCAGTATAACCGGGGATCCTTTTTAAATAGTTCAATAGCTTCCTCCTGGCCATAATCGGTCTTTTTCACTTTGGGCCATTCAGGCCACGGATTGTTGCCTAACCTGCCAATTGGAGCCTCCGGCATGATTTCCAATTGAGTGATGCTCTTACAGCCATGCCGGATGGAGGTTCCCACACAATCGGTACCGGTGTCTCCTCCGCCGATGACGACAACATCCTTGCCTTTCGCAGAAATATAGTCATGATTCTGAAGCTTTGAATCCAGATAGCTTTTTGTATTGGCATGCAGGAACTCCATTGCAAAGTGGACACCGTTCAATGATCTTCCTTCAACAGTCAGATCTCTGGGTTTGGTAGCTCCGCCGCATAGTACAACCGCATCAAAATCTTCCCTTAGCTTATCTGCAGGATAATCTTTGCCAACTTCTGTGCTGGTGATGAAAAGAACGCCTTCCTCCTGCATCAGCTGAACCCGTCTCTGCACCACTTTTTTATCAAGCTTCATGTTGGGAATACCGTACATCAGCAGCCCGCCGATGCGATCCGCGCGTTCAAACACCGTTACCTCATGCCCTGCTTTATTCAGCTGATCGGCACAGGCAAGCCCGGAAGGACCTGAACCCACAACGGCTACCTTTTTCCCGGTGCGCATGAAAGGCTTTTGAGGCTTTATCCATCCTTTTTCAAAGGCAGTATCAATGATTGCACATTCATTATTTTTAATTGTAACCGCAGGCTCATGAATTCCAAGGGTACAGGAACCTTCACAGGGAGCGGGGCAGACCCTTCCGGTGAATTCGGGAAAGTTGTTTGTAGACAGCAGCCTCTGCAGCGCTTCCTTCCATAACCCTTTATAGATCAATTCGTTCCATTCGGGGATTAAATTGTGGATGGGGCAACCCGAAGCCATGCCTGAAATTAACAAACCCGAATGACAGAAGGGGATGCCGCAGTCCATGCAGCGTGCCGCCTGAGTTCTCCGTTTTTCGTCATCAAAATGACAGTGAAATTCGTCCCAGTTCCGTATCCTTTCCAAAGGGTTTACATCCTGCGGGACTTCCCTTACATATTCCATAAAACCGGTTGGTTTAGCCATCGTTCATTCCTCCAAACTTAGTATCAATCATATAAGGCGAGGCCTTTGAAGCATTGAATCAGTTTCCGCTTACCCGTGCAAGATCCTTGTTGTTTTCATCGAAAGCGGCCATCAAGGCCTGTTCACCGTCAAGACCTTCCTGCTGAACGTTCTTTATTGCCTGAAGCATGCGCTTGTAATCTTTTGGGATGATTTTTACAAATTTACCGGCATAGCTGCTCCAGCTATCCAAAATCTTGCGTGCATGCTTGCTGGAAGTATGCTTTACATGATTCATGATCATCGTTTTTACTTCGTTCAGTTCATCATAATCTTCAATCTGCTCCAGGTAAACCATCTCCTGGTTGCACCTTGACGGGAAGCTGTCGTCCTCATCCAGAACATAAGCAACCCCGCCGGACATGCCTGCGGCAAAATTACGCCCGGTTTTGCCCAATACAACGACTTTTCCCCCGGTCATATATTCACAGCCATGATCGCCCGTTCCTTCGACAACGGCGGTTACGCCGCTGTTGCGAACACAGAACCGCTCGCCGGCGACCCCATGGATATAGGCTTCTCCGCCGGTTGCACCATAGAAAGCGACATTCCCGATGATAATGTTTTCTTCAGGTACAAAGGAGGAACTTCTGGGTGGGAATACGATGATTTTTCCTCCGGACAGCCCCTTGCCGATATAGTCGTTGGAATCCCCCTCGAGGGTTAGCGTAATGCCCTTTGGGATGAACGCCCCAAAGCTTTGGCCCGCCGAACCGTAGAATTTCAAACTGATGGTATCCTCCGGCAGCCCTTCGGGCCCATATTTTTTACTCACTTCACTGCCAAGGATTGTGCCGACAACACGGTGGGTGTTTTGAATGGGCAGGATAGCTTTCACTTTTTTTCCTTTTTTCAAAGCACCGTCACAAATATTTAAAAGCAGCGTCACATCCAGGGATTTCTCCAGCTCATGATCCTGGCTGATGGTACAATGTTTCCCGGCAGCTTCAGGAACTTCGGGCTGGTAAAGGATTTTGGACAAATCTACGCCTTTGGCTTTCCAATGGGTAATCGCCCCCGACATCTCCAGTTTGTCGGTTCTGCCGACCATTTCGTCCACTGTCCTGAACCCAAGCTTCGCCATGTACTCGCGCATTTCCATGGCAATAAAGTGCATGAAATTGACCACATTTTCGGGTTTCCCCATATACTTTTTACGCAGCTCCGGGTTTTGCGTTGCTACGCCAACCGGGCAGGTATCCAGATTACAAACCCGCATCATCACGCAGCCCAGCGTGATCAGCGGTGCTGTAGCAAACCCGTACTCTTCAGCACCCAGCAGGGCTGCGATGACTACATCGCGCCCCGTAAGCAGTTTGCCGTCGGTCTCTACAACGATTCTGCTGCGCAGGTTGTTCAGCAGCAGTGTCTGATGTGTCTCAGCAACACCCAGTTCCCAGGGAAGCCCGGCATGCTTGATGCTCGTTCTGGGGGACGCACCGGTTCCTCCGTCATAACCGCTGATTAAAACGACGTCTGCGCGTCCTTTTGCAACACCGGCAGCAACCGTTCCTACTCCGACCTCCGATACCAGCTTCACACTGATTCTTGCATCACGGTTTGCATTTTTCAGATCATGAATCAACTCAGCCAGATCCTCTATGGAATAAATGTCATGATGGGGTGGGGGAGAGATTAAACCTACCCCGGGTGTTGATCCCCTGACCCTGGCAATCCACGGATATACTTTTCTGCCCGGAAGCTGACCGCCTTCGCCCGGTTTAGCACCCTGGGCCATTTTAATCTGCAGCTCTTTGGCATTCACAAGATAATGGCTTGTCACCCCGAACCTTCCGGATGCAACCTGTTTGATGGCGCTGCAGCGGGAATCCCCATTGGCGTCGGGCACAAACCTTTCCGGATCTTCTCCGCCTTCGCCCGTATTGCTCTTTCCGCCGATTCTGTTCATCGCAATCGCCAGGGTTTCATGGGCTTCCTTACCGATGGATCCATAGGACATGGCTCCGGTTTTGAACCTTTTGCAGATGGATTCCACCGATTCAACCTCTTCCAGCGGAATTGGATCGTTCTCCAGCCTGAAATCCATCAGCCCGCGAATGGTACACATCCTTTGGGTCTGATCATTGATTCGCTTTGAATATTCCCTGAACATGCCGTAGTTTCCTTCGCGTGTGGCGTACTGCAGCAGATGGACAGTTTCAGGATTGAACAGATGATACTCTCCATCGCTCCTCCACTGGTTTACACCGCCGGAATCCAGCTGAATTGCTCCGGCCTGTCTGTCATGAAAAGCTGATGCATGCCTTGCAAGGGTTTCCTTCGCGATTGCTTCAAAGTCAATACCGCCGATGCGGGAGGGTGTATGGGTAAAATACCGGTCTATGACATCCTGACCGATGCCTATCGCTTCGAAAATCTGTGCACCCTGATAGCTTTGGATGGTCGAGATGCCCATCTTCGAAAGAACCTTGACAACACCCTTCACTGAAGCTTTGATGTATTTTTCTTCAGCGGTTTTATAGTCAATCCCGGTAAGCATGTCTCTGTCAATCAGGTCTGCAATGCTTTCAAAGGCCAGATATGGATTGATGGCCGATGCGCCGTATCCCAGCAGCAGGCAGAAATGATGGACCTCCCTTGGCTCACCGGTTTCTATGACCAGGCTGACGAGGGTGCGTGTTCCTTTCCGGATAAGGTGGTGGTGCAGCCCGGAAACTGCCAGTAATGCAGGGATGGGGCAATGCTTATTGTCCATGCCGCGATCTGAAAGAATGAGGATATTGGAGCCGTTGGATATTTCCCTGTCGGCAGCCTCATACAGATCGTTCATGGCTTTCCTCATCCCGTCCGCTCCATCACGCACCTGAAAGAGAATGGGGAGCGTAACCGATTGAAACCCGGATGCCTGAATGTCTTTTAGCTTCGCCAGTTCACTGTTTGTCAATATCGGTTTTTTCACTTTAAGCTGTCGGCAGCTGTAGGGTTCCGGGTCGATCAGATTGCCTTCCGAGCCTAAAAATGTTTCAGTGCCGGTGATAATCTCTTCCCGCATTGCATCGATCGGCGGGTTGGTTACCTGGGCAAACAATTGCTTGAAGTAGTTGTATAAAATTTGGGGCTTGTCGGATAAAACCGCCAAAGGAGTATCTGTACCCATTGCTCCAATAGGATCCACACCGTCTTTTGCCATGTTTAAAATGGTGGTGCGAAGATCCTCATAGGAATAGCCAAAGGTTTTTTGACGAAGCGGTAAGCTGTCCATATCCATAGGATGAACTGAGGATGACTCCGGCAGATGATCCAGTTCCAGCAAATATTCATTCAGCCAGGCGCGGTACGGCTTTGCTTTTGATATTTTATCCTTCAGTTCTTCGTCTGTAATGATACGCCCTTCCGTTGTATCGATCAGAAGCATTCTGCCTGGCTGAAGACGCTCCTTCGACAGGATGTTCTGAGGCGCTATATCCAGTACGCCCACCTCTGAAGACAGAATGACCATATCATCCTTTGTCACGTAATATCGTGCAGGACGAAGACCATTCCTGTCCAGTACGGCCCCAACAACCTGTCCGTCGGTAAATGCCATTGCTGCCGGGCCGTCCCAGGGTTCCATCAGGCAGCTGTGATATTCATAAAACGCTTTCTTTTCGTCGCTCATGCTGTCATGCTTTGACCATGGCTCAGGAATCATCATCATGACCGAATGGGCCAGAGACCGACCCGAAAGGGACAGAAATTCAAGACAATTATCAAACATTGCCGAGTCGCTTCCGTCCGGGTGAATGATGGGGAGAACCTTCGAAATATCTTCACCGAAATGCTGCGATTTCAGGATGGACTGACGGGCATTCATCCAGTTGACATTTCCTCTGAGGGTATTAATTTCACCATTGTGAATGAGGTACCTGTTCGGATGAGCGCGTTCCCAGCTTGGAAACGTATTTGTGCTGTATCTTGAATGCACCAGCGCTAATGAGGTTTCCACCTGCGGGTTGGCTAAATCGATATAAAATTCATCCACCTGACCGGCGGTGAGCATTCCCTTATAAACGATGGTACGGGAAGAGAAGCTGGCGGCATAGAAATGAAGCCCCAGGCTTAATGCTTTATTTTCTGCACGTTTTCTGATGACATACAGCTTTCGCTCGAAGGACAGTTCGTCCTGAATGTTGTTCCCACGACCGATAAATACCTGTTTGATATAGGGCATGCAAGCTTTTGCGGTCTTTCCCAGAGAGGAGTCATTTGTAGGAACCTCTCTCCAGCCAAGGAGCTGTTGTCCTTCTTCCTGGATAATGTCTGCCAGACATGTTTCAACAATCTGCCGTTGCCCGGGATCGGTGGGCAGAAACAGCATGCCGACGCCATAGCACCCTTTTTCGGGTAATTGAATGGAAACCTGTGAACAGGCGGTTTTAAAAAAATCATGTGGGATCTGTATCAATAATCCCGCACCATCTCCGGTATTGGATTCCGAACCGCTGCCTCCCCGGTGCGTCAGATTCATCAGAATTGTCAGGGCCTGCCGTACAACATCATGGT
>JAEZBW010000209.1 GCA_023426765.1 Bacillota bacterium | reverse complement strand
TCAGTGAGAACAGGATACCCAAAGGAGTTAAGGGATTCCCCTTATTTGTAAATTCAATCTTTAATATTTTGGATATGAAAAATGCAACCGGCATCAGCGGAGCGCTGCAGCAAAAAGTCCACAAATTTTTCATGTCTGCGCGCATTGAACTCATTTGAACGAACATGATTGCAAACCATAAAATAATGGATGCCAGTATGAAATGCAGTCCTTTCTTTTGCTGAATGGCCTGATTTGTTCTCATTTCATCAAGATTCATGGAGAGCCCCCTCGTGGAATACTAATTTTTCCGTTTTCTGGTTACGACATTTTTTAACATCTTAACATGTTTTAGCATTTAATACAACATGCACACTCTCATTCTTCACAATCAGTGTGCATGCTCATTCCTGACCACCGACCTGCAAATATCAATCTTTCAGCAATCGCAGCCCAGCCGGCAGTCCATCGGATGCTTTTTATTTTAAAACAAACAGGTCTGCTCTACATCATTCTTTTCTTCATAGGTGTATAAATACCTGAAAATGTCATCGTTGTTACACACGATTCCGTTCGCTCTGCACTCCTGGTAAAATATGCGCATCAGGCTTTCATTTTTATCACTCTTTATATCGTAGCGATATCCATATTGATGATGATATTTTTCCTTCAAGCCTGGGAAATGCTGATCAAGCTTCTGATAAAAGTACTCCCTGTTGCCTTTGCGCAGCGTCAGCCCCATGCCAAAGCAAAGAATACCGTACACTTTTGCTTCCATACAGTAATTCAGAATTCCCCTCAGGTTTTCTTCGGTATCATTGATGAAGGGTAAAATCGGATCCAGCCATACAACGGTAGGGATACCGTTATCGTGCATGATCTTCAGCACTTCAAACCTCTGTTGTGTAGTTGACACGGCGGGTTCAAGTATTTTGCACAGATTCTCGTCGTAAGTTGTCAGTGTGATTTGCACAACACATTTGGATTTCCTGTTGATGCTTTTCAGAAGCTCCAGATCCCGTAAAATTCTATCCGACTTGGTCTGAATGCTTAGCCCGAAACCATACCGGTCAATGATCTCAAGACATTTGCGCGTGTGATTCAGATCTGCTTCCAGATGCATGTATGAATCACACATGGATCCGGTACCTATCATGCATTTATTGCGCTTTTTCCGCAGTGCTTCCTCCAGCAGTTCCGGAGCGTTAACCTTCACCTCAATGTCTTCGAAATCATGGTCAATATGATAACACTTGCTTCTGCTGTCACAGTATATACAGCCGTGCGTGCATCCGCGATAAATATTCATTCCGTTTTGGGCCGAGAGGATGCCTTTCACCTGTTTAAAATGCATATGCTTCAGTTTTCCTCATCTTTTATAGTTACAGCTAACTGATTTCTTTTCTTTTAGGGTCGTGATAACCAATGCACCCAACAGGGCTACTCCGCAATATCCTACCAATGGATATAGATATCTGACCAGATTTGAAAACCCCAGCCTGCTTGCCAGTAAAGCTGCTGCTGCGGTACACACAACCAGTATTTTTTCGGTTCGCGGCTTTTTTTTCGTGCCAATCACCCTGGAGGCAAAGCCGAAAAGCGCTCCGACTGCCGTTGTATATATTTCTGCAATTAAAACGATGGCGTATAAAATTTGAACAATCGGGGCAATTTCTCCGGCGATATAGATCATCGGCACCTCGAGGTTTTCCACCTGAGTGCTGTGGCTTGCCAGCGCCAGGTAAATCAGGACAGCTCCGGCTCCAAGTCCCAGTCCTCCCAGAAGTGCGCCATTCCAGATTGCTTTCCTGTTCCGTGCATTCACTCCCAAAGGTCCCAGAATGGCGACCGAAACAACTGTATTATAAGAGACATATAAAACAGCTGCCGCAAGCCAGTGGTTGATAATCCCGCTGCGCCCCTGGATGATGGGGACAACCTGCAGATTCAGCGGATGATTGATGACAGAATAAGCACTGATGCCCAATACCGCAGTTAACAGGAAAGGAACTACAAAGCTGATGGAATTGATCACGCCATTAATCCCGGTTAGGACGGTGAGTACAGTTACTGCCGCCATAAAAAAGCTTCCCAGCAGTGGTGACAGTTTCAGCTGCTGCTCAAAAAGCGCACCGGTTCCTGCTGTCATCGCGGTCAGAGATCCAAACAGAAAAATGGTGATGACGATATCGGTAAAAGTGCCCAGAATGTTCCCCCCGGAATACCGGATGACCTCCAGGTGGGATCGGGCCTGCAATGCACTGCCCAGATCCATGATGATATACCCGAAAACAATAAACAGGATGGTTGTGATCACCAGCCCCCCAAGGCCCCAGACGCCGAAGCGATTGAAGAACTGAAGCACCTCCTGGCCTGTAGCAAAGCCTGCGCCTACAATCGTACCGATATAAACCGCAGCCACCTTGAAGGTGGAGACACCCTCTTTTTTCACGTTATCAACCCTTAAATGCATTCTATATAGTATACTGCGGCAGTTCCAGTATATAACAACAAGCTATCCTTCCATCATGCTCCGGCCTTCATTTCCTTTTCCAGCAGCTCAATATAATAAGGTATCGTGTCATCCTTCACATGATCGAATACAAAGGAACCGCACCGGCATTTGTTATACGGTTTCCCTTCATATTCAAAAACAAACGCACCTGCACAGTTGCCGTGGCAACGACCGCAATCCCATCCGCCAAATTTGATCGCTTCTCCAATCGCTTTTGGATATTGCTGCACGCTGTCGATGTATTGATGAATGTGTTCCAGGTTCAGTTTTACCGATAGTTCGTCCTGATTGACGATTAAAGACAGAATAATTCTTTTATTGGAATGCAGATGATATGCGCAAGCCCAGTCATTCCGGCTTAAACCGCCCATCCTGATAACAGGCTTGGCATATGGGGCAATAAACTGATTAAACTTCTCTGCAAACTTTTTCTGTTCATCCGTTAAAGCATGGTGTAAATGATCAAAGGTAAATTTCGGTTCCTTTGGTTTTTCACTTTCCAGCAAACGATAGTCCATGATATAGAAATGATTTTTCGCCTTCCTCAGATCATGGTCGAGGATGTTCATCATGGATTCGGCCATGGATGTCAGAGCTGCCAGAACAAAACGGTTTTGCGGATAACTGACCGACAGGATGTCACCCGCCTGAATTGATTTCGATGCTCCTTCAATTTCAAAGCCATAATCTCCAAGCTTCTTCAGCAAAAACTGCGGTTTTGTAATCTTCAGCTCCTTTGCACTGCCAAGAAATACATTCCCGTTGATCGTAAGAGTCATGTCTGATTGCAACTCGCCTTTATATCCCAATAACAGCAAAAGATTGGGGATTCGAAGGAAGCTTGCATGGCTTTGCGTGTACTCGGCATTTTTTGCGTTTGGTACCGCATTCTCCTTCATCAGCATGTCAAACTCTTTCGGGTTTGATGCAATACCCGCATACAGGCTTTTTATGACTGATAACAGTTCGAAGTAACCACTTTGCAGGTCTTCTTCGTCTGCTCCATATAAATAGCACTTGTCAACCTTCAATTGAACCGGTGGATCCACAACATTCTTCAAATAGTTTTCTGCGATATCCTGCACATAGTACTGAGTCATAAAATCGACCCTCCAAACAAAAATAAAATTGCGGAAAATACATCTGCAACAATATCCTACCATACTATTATGACATCTGTGTGTCCTATTTCAAATTCTCTAAAACGTTTTCTGCATAAGCATACAACTCCCTCTGTTGTCGCGATATGAGGAATTCCCTCCGATATCAAAACATGCATGATTGGTATTGAAGTCATTAGCATCCTTTACTCCAAACAGAATTATTGTAATCTGCAGTAATGCACATACAACCTGGTGGCGGGCATGGGAAAAAAGTGGTATGATACACTTACTTAGTTCTGGAAGGAGTTGTTACCATGAAAGTATTACTCGTGAACGGCAGTCCTCATGAAAAGGGATGCACTTACACAGCACTGGCCGAAGTAGCCGGCGCTCTTGAAAAGCACGGAATTGAAACGGAAATATTTCATGTTGGGAAAAAACCGATTTCAGGCTGCCTCGGCTGCTTTGCATGCTCTAAAGCAGGCAGATGTTTTATGGATGATCCCGTCAATGATTTTCTGAACAAAGCAGCAGAAGCGGATGGCTTTGTTTTTGGTTCTCCTGTCCACTATGCTTCGGCTTCCGGCATGCTGACCTCCTTTATGGATCGTGCGTTTTTCTCCAGCATGGGACAGCTTGCTTACAAACCGGCAGCATCCGTGGTTTGCGCTCGTCGCGGTGGTACGACGGCAACGTTTGATCAGCTGAACAAGTATTTCACCATCACCAACATGCCGGTGGTTTCTTCTCAATACTGGAACATGGTACATGGCAGTACGCCCGAAGAGGTTAAGCAGGATTTGGAAGGAATGCAGACCATGCGGACCTTGGGCAATAATATGGCCTGGCTGCTGAAGTCCATCGAAGCCGGGAAGGCTGCAGGCATTGAACTACCTGAAAACGAACAACGGGTGTACACGAATTTCATCCGCTGAAAATAGAAAAATGGAATGGTTCCTTTGCGTTCCTGAAACCATAAGAACGGTTAGACTGCGGGCTTTCTCAGTAAAAGGGGATGGTTCTACATTTTCGCAAAAGAAACAAAAGAACCACCCTTCTGTTACCCTTTGTTATTACACTAAAGAAAGAAATCGATTATCAGTCCCGTGACGAGTGCAAAGAGAATGGAGAAAAGGATATACAGTACAAAACGCTTTACGCCCAGAACGATCTTAACCGCTCCAAGGTTTGTAATCTTCGTCGCAGGACCTGTAATCATAAAGGCAGCGGCCGATCCCATACTCATGCCTGACTGAAGCCAGTCGGCCAGCAAAGGAATTGTTCCTCCACTGCAGACATACAGCGGTACCCCTATTGTTGCGGCCAATAAAACTCCAAAACCCTTTTGGTTCCCAAACAGCGAAGCGAACGCATCAGTTGGTACATATTGCTGAAACAGCGCTGACAACGCAATACCGGCTAAAAAGTAAGGGCCGGTTGCCTTGATATTTCTCCAGATATTCTTCAGCAATCGGATCAGGATACGAGGATCGGTATCCCGGTTGGTTTGTTCCTTAAAACCCGTAAAATTGAAAAAGCTTTTTTCCCTGAAAAATAACCGGATACAGAGTCCTGCAGCAATACCGCACAGGAAGCAGGAGACGAACCGTATGATCAGCGCTGTTGTTCCAAGGGCTGCACTGTAGATGAGCAGTTGAGGGTTTAAAAGAATCGAACTCATCATAAACGCAGCCAGCCAGTCATCCCGCATGCCCTTCTCAGAAAAGGATGCGGCAATAGGGATGGTTCCATACATGCAAAGCGGAGAGGTAATTCCAATCAGGCTTGCCGGTATGACCCCCAATACCCCCAAACGCCTGCTTTGCAGTACAGTAAAAAGCTTATGGATTTTATCCTTTCCGAATACGGAAATCACTGAGCCTAATACGATGCCCAATGCCCAATACTGGAAAATCTGATTAAACTGAATGGTGAAATAGTACCAGAAATAAATGAGTTCACGCCGGATAACTTCAATCATCTAAATTCACCAACTCATATTCCTGGCTTCCAGGGCCAGGCCCCTGAGCATACTCCAGCATATGCTGTCCATTTTTTCATTTTGTTCTTACTCCTTGGATTCAAATGGTACTCAAATAATGAAACCATTCTATTCCAAAGAGCATTTATGAATCAATGTGAATTTTACATAAAAGTAACGGCCCTTTTTGATGACTTTCGGAAATGGTTAAAAATCATCTGTTATCATTGGAATTTATCAAATGCCCAAAGACCCCTGCCTCTATAGGCGGGGGATAAACCGATTTCTGCTTCAGTGGTTGGTACAATCCCCCACTGAAGGACATTTGATAAAATGCTCGCGGCGCGTTGCACACAAAACGCGCAAGGTAGGCTCTTTCAGCGCCCGCGTTTTGGCGCACAATTCGCGCACGCGCTCATTGAATGATCGCAGGCCTGATTTGGTCAGCTTCAAATATGGCTGCAGTACAACAACAGTGTTACCACATATACTACACGTATTTTCCGGCCTGGGCCTTCCACATGGCTGCATACTTGCCTTTCAGTCCAACCAGTTCTTCATGGGTGCCCTCCTCGATGATCCGGCCATGTTCCATCATGTAGATATGGTTGGCATGTCGCGTAGTGGAAAGACGATGGGAGATAAATATGACCGACTTCCCTTCTGCGGCCTGCAGCATAGTTTTGTTCAACTGATATTCTGCAATGGGATCGAGAGCGCTGGAGGGTTCGTCGAGCACCACCACGCGGGCGTCTTTGTAAAAAGCCCGGGCAATGGCAAGCTTCTGGCTTTCCCCACCCGACAGATCAACACCTTCCTTTTCAAACTCGGTGGTCACTTCGGTGGACAGGCCCTGGGGCAGCTTTTCCAGCCTGTCGGTAAAGCCGCTGTAATCAAGCGCCCGAAGTACCGCCAGCTTATGGTTCTTTTCAACCAAAGCTTCATCCTCATCCAGAACAACATTTTCACCCACTGCTGCAGCGAATATTTTGAAATCCTGAAAGATTGTCCCGATATGCTTCCGGTATGCATTCACATCATAGTCACGAATATCAACGCCATTATAAAGGATCTGCCCTTCATTGGGATCATACAGCCGCATGATCAGCTTGATCAGGGTTGTCTTCCCTGCACCGTTATACCCTACCAGCGCCACCTTCTCATCCTGGTGGATGGTAAAGTTGATGTTCTTCAGGATGTACCCGTCTTTTTCGCTGTATCCGAAAGAAACATTCCTCAGTTCCAAGGATCCCCGGGTTAATGGAACGGAAAGGTTCCGGATGCTGGTTATTTTTTGCTCATAGCTTAGGAAGCTGCGGATTTTTTCAATGTACAGGCTGTTCTCGGAAAGCTGCGGGAATACCTTGGCAATCGTGCGCAGGCTGTGCTTCATCCCTCCCGATGTGTTCCACAGAACCACCACGCTGCTGTAGGAAATGGCATGCCTTACAGCTGCGCGGAATACCAGATAGGTGATATAGATGACGTCACTGATGAAGTCATTGGTCAGGTAATTGGTCACAAAGCTTAACAGGGAATGTTTCCTGGCATATTTCTTTTCGATGTCCCGAATCTGCCCATTGGCGGTTTCAAATTCCTCATACAGACGCTTTGTAATTTCAGGGTTCAACCGAACCTCCTTGGCATATTCATTCAGATAGAAAACACGATGAACATAGGCACGTTTTCTCTCCAGAGGGTTTTTCTCCACTCTGTTCTGAAAGATCACATTGTTCAGCTTCTGCGAGAAGAAAAAGGTCAGCGCAAAGGAAGCCAGAACAAAAACGATGGAGAGCACATCTGCTTTCAGAAAGAAAATGCCTCTTGTTACGAGTGCCGTAATACCTCCAAAAATGGATTCAACGATTTGATGGGTTCTGAGGATGGACTTTTCGGCTTCGGAGATGGAAAGTACGAACTCATTATAATACTCCGGGTTATCATAGCATTCCAAATCCAACTCCCTTACCTTGGCATACATCATATCCTTCAGCTTTTTTTCAATTTTGGGCATGCCCTTCAGGGACACGAGGTTCTGATAGATGCCGCTGAAGATAAATGAAATACCCCATGCAATGGATATGATCACAATGAAACGCACGACCTCACTGAAGGGCTTACCAAATTCAGCCGCTTCGAGAACGAAGCTAATGCCATAGGTATGTTCAAAAAAGACAAGGGCCTGCTGCTTGATCACTTCAAAGATTAGAAAGCACATGAAAAACGGAGCGGCCTGGAACGACAGCTTTAAAATAAACCAATTATTGGACAGCACCTTTTCCAGGCTCTGTTTGGGTTTGTTCTCCCCTTTCATCCCACGCTCACCTCCTTCAGATTTTCTACCGCCAGATAGTTCTTCGCCTGTTTGTTGTACATGTCTGCATATTTTCCGTCATGCTCCATCAGTTCCTGATGAGTTCCCCGTTCGATGATTTCACCGTTTTCCAGCATCATAATCAACCCGGCATTCCGTACCGATGAAAGCCTGTGGGAGATAAAAACCACGGTTTTTCCGACGCTGTCCTTTAAAATGCTTTCATAAAGCTCGTATTCGGCAATGGGATCGAGCGCGCTGGAGGGTTCGTCAAACACCTTGACGGGAACATCTCTGACAAACGCCCTTGCGACGACGATTTTCTGATATTCGCCGCCCGACAAAAGGGCTCCCTCTTCATCAAATTCCTTTGTCAGAATGGTGTCGGCCTTTTTCGGCAAAGACATCACCTTTTCAAGCACACCGGCTTTTTTCAGTGCATCGTTTACCCTTGCATCATCTTCTTCCGTGACGCTGCGCATCATCACATTCTCTTTGATCGTCAGGGCAAACACCTTGTAGTCCTGAAACGCCGCCGCAAACAACCCGCGATATGCCCTCAGGTTGTATTCTTTAATATTGCGGCCATTCAAAAGAATTTCACCTTCTGTCGGGTCGTAAAGCCGGAACAGCAATTTGATGATGGTTGTCTTCCCAGCGCCGTTATGACCCACCAGGGCCAGGCTTGTCTTCCCTTCCAGCTTGAAGGATAGGTTCCGCACGGTGTAATCACCGCCATCCTTATATGCAAAGCTGACATTTCGAAATTCGATGGATTCTATTTCATGTTCGGGGAGGACTCCGTCATAATCTTCGGGCAGCCTTGGCTGATACTCCATAAAGATCCGCAGGTTTTCCACGAAGATGCCCTGTTTCATGACCTCCAGAATGTTTTCGGTAAAGCCGATCAATGTCCAGGTGGCAGAGACCATGGCGCTTGACAGTACAGCCAGATCGGAAAGACTCATGGTTTTGCTGATAATCGTGCGGAATGCCCCATATAGCAGCACGCCTTCAAATATAATCGTAAAAGTGAAATAGTTTCGGAACCAAAGGGGCAGGTTTATCTTAAAAACATACTTCTCCACCGTGTCGAATATGCCGTTCATCGCTTTCAGATACTTATGCTTCATCAGGTTGAAGACATTGGACAGGCGCATTTCCTTGGAAAAATCGGCAAGATGCATCACACGGTTCACATATTCAAGCCTGCGCTTATAAGGTACCATCTCCTGATCACGCTTATACAGCAGTTTGTTGTAGATGTACCCGAACACGAAATTGCCGATGACGGGAAAGAGCACGAACAGCATGGCGGTTTTATCGATGGCATACATCGTGGTAAATACCGTGATGGCCGCTCCCCCGCCAAACAGTATGCCGAAGAGGTTTCGGACGATGGTAAACAGTTTTTCATCGGCTTTGTCGATGGCCAATGTGTATTGGTTATAGAAGCTGTTGTCCTCGTAACACCTTAGCTCTACACTGCCGGCTTTCCGGTAAAGCTTTCCGTAAAGCTTGCGGTATAGATCCGCGCCGGCAACGGGACGGAAGGTTCCCTCGATATAAGCGTTGTAAAGCGCAAACAGGAAGAACACAAAACCCGACAGCAGGATAAACAACATAATATGGCCGAAGTCTTCCTGCCGTTCGATGGCGCCGATGAGATAGCGGATGAAAAACAGGCTGTAAAAAACCCATCCGAAATATTCCACGGCATTCACCATTGCCGTATGAAATACGATGTTCCTGTTGATACCCCACAACATTTTAACAGCGTAAAAAATGTTTTTTACGACACGCGTTTTTTTAGGTTCTTTTTGCTTCATTAATTGTTACACCCCTGCCACGATGCGAAACACTGCTAAGTTCAGCATCCGCTCCCATACGAATAGAAAACATTCGTTCTATATAGCATATTATAACATTTCATTGTTTTAGGCAAGCGATTTATTTCTTCTGACTGATATTCCTGAATGCTGCATGAAAGTTGCTTAAGCGTGCAAAAAGCGGATAATTTGCTTATCCGCTTTCATCATCCGACTTAGAAGCATACGATGTTATCCTTTTCCGTAGAAGGTTCCACTTTCTGCTCCCGTAAGCATCTCACCTATCTGTGCAGCTTCAGGATCGGCTTCAGCCGGGTCTCCCACAGTTCTATATATCCCGAGCAGTTTATGCAATATGCCGTATTCTTTCTTGCCCAACCTGTATCCTTTCAAAGAAAACAACATGAACAGCAGAAACACAATGGGCAGAACGCAGAACATCAACCTGACACCAATATCCGTTAAAGGTTGAATTTGCGCTGTTTTTACAGCCTGCTCACTGTATTTGAAAATATCCAGCAGAAAGCCGATTCCTCCCACCGCAAGCCCGCCGGCCATTTTTCTTAAAAAGGTGGAAACCCCGGAGTACAAACCTTCCCGGCGTTTGCCTGTCATCAGTTCATCAACGTCCGAGATATCGGGCAGAATGGACCATGAAACAAAATTGCAGCCTGCAGCACCAATGCCGATCAGTGCGCAAACCGAAATAATGACGATATCCGGTGTTTGCGGTGAGAATAGCAGGATTGCCAGGTTTGCTGCAATCCAGACCGCCGATCCAAGCATCGCCGGTGTCTTCTTGTTATATTTCTGCGCCAGAATGGAGAATAACGCTATGAAAACCAGCTGAACCACCAAAATCGCCGCCATTGTAGGAACAAAAAGGTGCTCCTTGCGGATGGAAACATTCAAAAAATACACTGCCAGCGCCATGGTAATGTCAATGGCCATCTGCGAAGCGACAAAGATGCGGATATAATACCGGAAGGATTTATTTTTGAACACCGAAAGCCAATCCTTCCATGTAAAACCAACCTCGTTCGGGTTCTTTTCATTTTCCCAGGTACCCAGGAAAACAAAGACCCAGGCTGATGCAAAAACAATGCCAAATGCAATCGCCATCACAAGATAACCTTGTTTCGTATCGGTAAATGCTCCGGTTATCATGGCAGGCACCACCGCGCATACGATGGCTGCTGCAGCCGAAAAACCAAGCCTTATGCCGGTAAATGCACTTCTCTTGTTATAGTCTGTGGTCATGTCCGCAAGGATAGCATTATAGGGTACCATCACAATGGTGAACGCGGTTGAGAAGAAGATATAGGCGAAGGTGTAGTAAATGATCTTGCCTGTGCTTCCAGGGATTCCAAAGGAGTACCATAACATCACCCAGGACAGGAGTACGGGAATGCTTCCAAATAAAAAGTAGACCCTGCGCCGCCCATACGGTGATTTGGTTCTGTCGGACCAGATCCCCATGAACGGATCGGTCACTGCATCCCATGCTTTCCCGATAAAAATGATAATCCCGGCCCAGGCACCCGATAATCCCTCTACATCGGTTAAAAACACTAAAAAGAGCACTCCGACAATCAGGAAGGAGCCTCCCCCATATATGTCTCCGCAGCCATAGCCGAGCTTTGACAGGAACCCATCCTTCTTTTTCATAAGCAATTCTCCCCGATCTATTCAATATTACCTTCATAAGAGCACTTGGAAAAGCATATTTTAATGCACTTTTTCACAGGAACTGAATTCACAGGATACATCCAACAAGGCCGTTCACGCACGAACGGCTTTCTGTTACACTCAAATGCCATCGGGTTGCGCATCCCTGATTTTCTCATAATATCTGTCCCGGATTTGCCGCACCGCCATCACCCATTTAATCTGCATCCTGAGATCGTCAAACACAAAACGGCTGATATCCGCGCCTCTGGCCACTTCAATATATTCACCCGCAGCATAGGGAACCATGGGAATG
Organism: Bacillota bacterium; assembly: GCA_023426765.1. Classification (GTDB taxonomy): domain Bacteria; phylum Bacillota; class Clostridia; order DSM-8532; family DSM-8532; genus JAAYJG01. Next base: position 451 of record JAEZBW010000209.1, on the reverse strand, counting down.
TTTTTCATCGGATACACCAATATCTTTTCTTCTCCGTTTACCGAACCGGTGTAGGTAATGGCATCCCTTGAAAGGGTTACGGTACCGCTCCCAAGGTGCTGATAACCAAACTTTCCGGGTTCGGCACACAAAAGCTCTGTCTTCGCAGCCAGTTGAAAGTCCGGGGTTTCAATTTCCTTATCCAAATGTTCCTTTTGAAAACCGTACCATTTGTCAATTCCGTCAAAGTACACGGTGTCCGTGTTTTCAGGCTCAAAAAACAAATATTGGTTCATGCTTACCGCATTCCCGCATGCAGTGCAATAAAGCCTGTTTTCCTCGGATCGAAGCGTGAATTCACTGCCGCATTTCGGGCATTTGTACAGCACGTATTCCACGCCTTCAGCAGCTTTTTTACTTTTATAGGGTATCTTATTTTCTCTTTGCCATTGATAATCATCAAATTGGAGCG
>JAEZBW010000061.1 GCA_023426765.1 Bacillota bacterium | reverse complement strand
GTGTGAAGGCCAGAGAACTGATTTGCGGCATTCCCCGCATTATGATTATGAACGGAAGCCTGCAGGAGCAGAATCTGCGAAAGGAATTATATACCATCAATGATCTGCTTGAACAGCTGCGGATCGCCGGAGTTCAGAATATTTCAGATGTGGAGCACGGAATTCTGGAAACAAACGGACAGCTGAGCCTTGTGCTGAAATCTCAGAAAAGGACTTTAGTCCCCGCCGATCTGGGAATAGAAACAAAATATGAAGGCATTTCGGTGGACTTGATTATAGACGGAAAAATCAATCATAAAGGCCTGAAGCTTGTGAAGCTGGATGCCGCTTGGCTGGAAAAGCAGCTTCAGGATCATGGCTGGTCTGATCCGGAGGATATTTTTTATGCCTCTTTGGATACTCAGGGTAAATTCTATTTCCAGCCAAAGCTGAAAGCAGCGCAAAACCGGAAATTGTAGAAACCTTCACACTTTTCTTCCGAACAGCGAATTGGTTTTAATTTCATTTTTATCGGAGATCTGCATGATGTACTCCACAATTTTGTTCAGAATTTCAAGCTCCAGCTTCTTTTGATCTATCTGGGGCAGAATTTCCAGTATTTCATCAGGGTAGCGGAAGTTTACCTTCGGGGGCAGTCTTAAAACTTCAACGATAGCATTAGTGACCGATACGGGGCCGTCATATATGGAAACACTTAGTGAAAATTCCGGATCTGTGCTTTTCTCTTTATTTACACTGACCGAAAATGTCATTGCGGAACACCTCTTCTCCTTCGTACACGATTTCAACTTAAAGGCTTCATCGTATATATCGGAAAATGCCAGCATCCTTTAAACAGAAGATAACATTCGTATCTTCGTTAGGGTAATTGCTGTATATTCCCGCTGATGGGGCCGGACTTCTTCTTAAGACGCATATCCCTCCGTTGTTCGGCCATAGTGTGTTCCTTCCGTTCCTCTTCGGTTTCAAGGCACAGCGAAGGCACCTGAACGGGTTTTCCCGAATCATCCAGCGCTACAAAGGTGATATACGCTTTGTTCGATTTTATTGTCGCACCGGTTCTCATATTCTCACAATATACGTCCACGCGAACTTCCATGGAGGTATTTCCAACCCAGGTAATCCTGGCTTTCAGGCGTATCATTTCCCCCACCCTGACAGGATGCCTGAAATCCAGGCTGTCGAGGGCAGCTGTGGCGACAACGCAGTTGGAATGCCGGGAAGCGGTAATGGCCCCGGCGATATCAATCCAATGCATCAGCCGCCCGCCCAAGAGGTTACCCAGTAAATTTGTGTCATTGGGCAATACCAGCTCGGTCATTTCGGTCATGGACTCTGCAGCTGTTTTACAGGGCCGTTGTGTGCTTTCAACCATAAAGTTCCTCCGTAATTACTTACTTTATCTGCTTCTGTCCCTTCGGGCAGGGACTAAACAAGGACCGAGTGCATTTCCTGAACGGTTTTCATACCGTCAGAAGCCGACTCGGAAATTCGGTTTAATTATTTTAACGAGCGCTTGTACGAATTGTGGTCCGATAAGATGCGTACCCACTGGAACATACCACAAGCCCCGACCTGCTAGTTACGGGTGCTGAAAACACCTTCTTCCATTATTCTGCCCAATCGTTTTTCATTTGTCAACTGTGCAGCAAGCCCGAAACCCTCTTGTATAAGAGGAAAGCAATAATGGATGAAACAATGCCTTTTAAGATATTAAAAGGCGTCGTTGCCAATAGAATCAGGCTTTCCATGGTGGTGATGGCTGGATTGACTTCGGTGCCCAATGCGATGATTTTATCAAGGGGCATAAACTTCGAATATACCGGGATAAGAACATAATAGTTCATGATCGCACCGATGATGGTCATCGCTATGGTTCCTGCAACCATCCCAAGGATGGCGCTGCTTCTGACTTTGTTGCGCTGGTAAATGATTGCGGCCGGTACAACAAATGAACATCCGATAAGAAAGTTCGAAATTTCCCCGATTCCCGCTGTGTCAGTTCCATTCAGAACGAAATTCAGCAGTATTTTTATCGCTTCAATGATGATACCAGCCACGGGCCCCATTGAAAAAGCGCCTAATAAAACCATCACTTCGCTGAAATCCAACTTGTAAAAGAAAGGTGCAAAAAACAGGGGAAAATCCAGCAGCATCAGCAAGGCTGCCAATGCAGACAGAATTCCAATCTTCGCAATAGCCTTTGTACTGAAAACTTTTTGTTTATTCTTTGCTGCGGTTGTTAAACCTTCATTCATCATCATACCCTCCCATAGTGTGTCGCAGGAAAATGCATACCCGATTGTATAATTCAAGGTGATTTATGTGAATGAGTTTTCGTGTTCCTTCAGTCTGAGACCGAAGCCGGTGCATCAACCTTTGGTGCTTTCCCGCCCTTTTCAGATGAAAAAAGCAGAAAAAAAAGCTCTGAAATAAAAATACTTCAGGGCTAATAAGCACGTTACATAACCTTCTTCTTCCATCCAGACTGTACTGTCGGCCCCGGAATTAAACCGGATCTGCCCATAATGGGCTCGCGGGCTTTCAGCCTGTGGCTGATTACCGCCGGTAAGGAATTACACCTCTCCCTGAAGAAACAACGCTATTCAATTCACAAACATCCCAAAAAGCTTTTGGTGATAAAAACCAATTCTGCTGTTATCACCAAATATCACTATACCACATTTTTTGCTTCCATTCAAGTATGTGATAAAATTTTTCAAAATCACCCGCTAGCTCTACTAGGGTGTGAACAGTAACGCTAGCTCTGCTGGAGTGTGAACTGTAACAAATCACCCGCTAACTATACCGGGGTGTAAACAGTAATGTGCTTACAGGTTTAAATCCTTTAATTTTTTCAGGTACTGGCCGGTATAGGATACCGGGTTTTGCGCGAGAGCCTCGGGGGTACCCGTGGCGATGACCGTTCCGCCCCTGTCTCCGCCCTCAGGACCAAGATCGATGACATAATCGGCGGTTTTGATCACTTCAAGGTTGTGCTCGATGACCACCATGGTATTGCCGCCCTCAACCAGCTTCTGCAGCACCTCGATCAGGCGGTGGACATCGGCAACGTGAAGGCCGGTGGTAGGTTCGTCGAGAATATACATGGTTTTCCCGGTGCTCCTTTTGGAAAGCTCGGTGGCCAGCTTCACCCTTTGGGCTTCGCCGCCCGACAGTGTTGTGGAGGACTGACCCATCTTGACATATCCCAGGCCTACTTCCTGCAGGGTTGCAATTTTTCTGTGAATATACGGAATATTTTTGAAAAATTCCACGGCTTCATCGATGGTCATGTCGAGGACATCGGCAATATTCTTGCCTTTGTATTTCACCTCGAGGGTCTCACGGTTATACCGCTTCCCTTTACAAACTTCACAGGGGACATAAACATCGGGCAGAAAATGCATTTCAATTTTCACGATACCATCACCGCTGCAAGCCTCGCAGCGCCCGCCCCTGACGTTGAAGCTGAAGCGTCCCTGCTGATAGCCCCTTACCTTGGCGTCGTTCGTGGATGCAAAGAGGGTGCGGATTTGGTCGAAAACCCCTGTATAGGTGGCAGGATTGGACCGCGGGGTTCTGCCGATGGGGCTTTGGTCGATATTGATCACCTTGTCCAGGTGCTCCAGCCCGAGAATGTCTTTGTGTGCACCGGCCCTTGTTTTGGCACGGTTAAGCTTTGACGCCAGCTTTTTGTATAAAATTTCGTTCACCAGAGAGCTTTTTCCCGAGCCCGAAACACCGGTAACGCAAATAAACAACCCTAATGGAAAGAGTACATTGATGTTCTTCAGATTATTCTCGTGTGCCCCGACAACCTCCAGAACCTTTCCGTTGGGGATGCGCCTTTGGCCAGGAACAGGAATAAATTTGGTTCCGCTGAGGTACTGACCTGTGATGGAATCAGGGTTATTCAAGATATCTTCCAGGGTTCCCTGGGCGATGATATAACCGCCATGCACACCGGCACCGGGGCCCATGTCGATGATGTGATCGGCAGTGCGCATGGTGTCCTCGTCATGCTCGACCACCAAAAGCGTATTGCCCAGATCCCTCAGGCGCTTCAACGTTGCCAGCAGACGGTCGTTATCCCTTTGGTGAAGGCCGATGCTGGGTTCGTCGAGAATATACAGCACGCCCATCAGGCCCGAGCCGATCTGTGTGGCCAGGCGGATGCGCTGGGCCTCTCCTCCTGACAAAGTGCCTGCGGCCCTGGACAGCGTAAGGTAATCCAGGCCGACATCTTTTAAGAAGCCCAGCCTGGCATGAATTTCCTTCATGATCTGCTGTGCGATTAACATTTCCCGCTCGGTCAGCTTCAGCGCGTTAAAAAAATCAATGCTGTCGGTGACCGACAGTTTGGTCACCTGCGTGATATTCATCCCGCCGACGGTGACCGCAAGAGTTTCCCGTTTCAGGCGGTTTCCCTGACAGTCCGGGCAGGGGGTTTGACTCATATAGCTTTCATAGTATTCTTTCGCGCTGTCGGACTTTGTTTCCTTGTAACGGCGCTCCATGCTGGTGATAACACCTTCGAAAGGGGCCATGAAGGTGCCGCTGCCATATTCCTTTTCATATTGTATCTTGATTTTCTCGCCGTTGGTGCCATACAGGATTTTGTCGATGACATCCTGCGGCAGCTGTTCGACCGGCGTATCGATGCTGAAGCCGTAATGCTTTGCAAGACCCACAAGATACATGTGGCTGTATGCGTCCTCATTGGAGAAGTTCCACCCGCCCACATTGATGGCGCCTTCGGCAAGGGATTTCGTACCGTCTGTAATGACCAGATCGGGATCCATTTTTAAAAGGGTTCCCAGGCCGCTGCACGAAGGGCAGGCACCATATGGGTTGTTAAAGGAAAACATGCGGGGTGTAAGCTCTTCGATGCTGATCCCGCAGTCGGAGCAGGCAAAGTTCTGGCTGAACATCATCTCTTCCCCGCCGATCACATCCACCACAAGGATGCCCCCGGACAAATGAAGCACGGTTTCGATGGAATCGGTGAGCCGTTTATGAATGTCCGGACGGAGGACCAACCGGTCGACGACAATTTCAATGGTATGCTTTTTATTTTTATCCAGCTTGATTTCCTCCTGGATGTCCATGATTTCGCCATCTACGCGTAGCCGGACATACCCGTTTTTCCGGGCGTCCTGGATCAGCTTGTTGTATTCCCCTTTCCGGCCTCTGACAACAGGCGCCAGCAGCTGGATGCGGGTGCCTTCGGGTATGGACATGATGTTGTCGACCATCTGATCGACCGTTTGCTGCGAGATCTCTTTGCCGCATTCGGGGCAGTGGGGAATGCCGATGCGTGCAAAAAGCAGCCTGTAATAGTCATATATTTCGGTCACCGTGCCCACCGTGGAACGGGGGTTGCGGCTGGTTGTCTTCTGATCGATGGAAATTGCGGGGGACAAACCGTCGATGTATTCCACCTCGGGCTTTTCCATCAGCCCAAGGAACTGCCTGGCATAGGACGATAACGACTCGACATACCTTCTTTGCCCCTCGGCATAGATGGTGTCGAAGGCCAGCGAGGATTTTCCCGACCCGCTGAGCCCGGTGATGACCACCAGCTTATCCCTTGGGATTTCCACATCGATGTTTTTCAGATTGTGCTCACAGGCACCCTTGATATAAATGTTGTTTCTCATTGAGTCCCTCTCCGGAAGGGGAATAGATGAACCAGTTTCATTATTCCCGGATTCAGCGCCACCCACACCGGATGATGCCTTCAATATTATATCATACTCGTATAATATTGCAAACATTTGTTCGGTAAAATTTCACAGTTTAATTTGTCTTTTTACTTGTATTTATTTATTGGGTGGTATATTGTTGAGTTACTCAGACATGGCTATTGGCACTCCGCCATAATGAGGGGACCCCGAGATAGGTGTCATATCCTTTGAGCACTCCAGTCCAGGATACTATCTTTATTGATTTCATTCACTCGAAAAAACAGCCTCTCATTAAACAGGATTCGCAGATATGAAAAAATCTCCCAAACGCAAGTGTTTGAGAGATTTTGCAACTTGTAGTTATTATCTCTTTGAGAACTGCGGAGCTCTTCTGGCCTTCTTTAAGCCGTACTTCTTTCTTTCCT
>JAEZBW010000021.1 GCA_023426765.1 Bacillota bacterium | reverse complement strand
CCGGGCGCAACGGCGGGCAGGTGATTCCCGGCCTCAAGCATGACCCCGATGACCTGCGCCGGATGTTCGGCGGCGACAAGGCCGAGCGCCTGATCGACGTCGCCGGCGGCGCTGCCGATGAAGTCTTCGAACTGATCCGCCGCTACGACATCGACTGCGAAGCCACTCGCAAGGGCTGGATTCAACCAGCTGCCTCGCAGGCCGCCCTGCGCGCCATCGAGAAACGCGCCGAGCAGTGGCGCCAGCGCGACGTCCCGGTGGAGATGCTCGACAAGAGCAGCGTCGCCCGGCGCATCGGCAGCGACGACTACCTCGGCGCCTGGGTCGACCCGCGCGCCGGCAGCGTGCAGCCGCTGAGCTACGTGCGCGGCCTGGCGCGAGCAGCGCTGAGCGAAGGCGCGGACATCCACGGACACAACCGCGTGACCAACCTGCGCCGCCATGGCAGCGGCTGGCAGCTCACCACCGACGCGGGGCACACGGTCACCGCCGAGCGGGTGATCCTCGCCACCAACGGCTACAGCGATAACCTCTGGCCGAAGCTGCGGCAGACGGTGATCGCCGCCAACAGCTTCATCGTTGCAACCAAACCCTTGCCGGAGCACCTGCGGCGCAGCGTACTGCCCGGTGGCGAGGTCTGCTCGGATGCGCGGAGGCTGCTGCTGTATTTCAAGCAGGACGCCCGTGGCCGGCTGCTGCTGGGCGGTCGCGGCCCGTTCGCCGAGCCGCGCTCACCCGGTGACTGGCTGCATCTCAAGCGCTCGCTGCTGGGGCTGTTCCCGCAGCTGGCGGAGGTCGAGTTCGAGTACCAGTGGAGTGGCCGCGTGGCGCTGACGCCGGACTTCATGCCACGCCTGCACGAACCGGCACCCAACCTCAGCATCCTGCTGGGCTACAACGGTCGGGGCATCGCCATGGCCTCGACCCTGGGCCGGCACCTGGCAGAGCGTTTGCTGGACCGCGAGAAGGACTTCCCCTTCCCGGTCACGCCGGTGCGGCCGATCCCCTTCCACGGGCTGCAACGCCTGTACCTGGGCGTAGGCATTGCCTGGTATCGACTGCTCGACGCGGTGCTCTGAGCAACACGCCCGGCCGCTCAGGCCGGGCGTCCTTCCTGTAGCGCCGCCAGGTACGCGCGCGGCGGCTGACCGGTGTGCTCGCGAAAGCAGCGGTAGAACACCGACAGCGAATTGAAGCCCACCGCGAACGCCAGTTCGTCGATGCGCGCCATCGGTTCGTCCCGAAGACGCTCCAGCAGATGGCCGATACGCGCCTGGTTCAGGTAGCGATAGAAGCTCTGGCCGAGCACCTGGTTGAGCAGATAGGAAATCTGGTTGCGTGTGTAGCCGGTGGCCCGCGCCAGGCGCTCCAGGTCCATCTCCGGGTCGAGATAGGGATGGGCGCTGCCGAAGTAGGACTCGATATCCAGCAGCATCTTGCCGACCTGCGCGGAGTTCAGCCCCAGGCGGCGCTGGTCCTTGACGCCCTCCTCGCGCTGCTCGCGCACCGGCGTGGCGTACTCGTGGACGCGCCAGATCAGCCCGTCGCGCACGGTAATCGCTTCGCTGGCGCGGAACGACGCCAGCCGGCTGCTGCGCCGCAGCGTCAGGCGCGAGCGGTACTGAATGAAGGCGGTGTCACCATCGGCGCGAATCTGATCGATGTGCTCGATATGGTGTTGCGGGCTGCGCGGCATGGCGGTGCGAATATAGCCGGGCAGCTCGCTGGCGGGGATTTCCAGGTCGTTGTAGAAGTCGCAGTACTGAACCTGCGGATGGAACATCGCCAGCACGCCCTCGACGTCGCGGTTCATCCAGCACTGGTGGTAGCGCGTGACCACTTCGCGGGTGCGCTCGGTTTCATCATTCATGGTTTTCCCTCCGCCTGGGCCCGCAGCGTAGGGCGCGGGCAGCGCGCTGCACAGTGTCGCGGGTCCGCAGGAGCATGACCGATTCCGCCCGTGCACGGAAGAACGACGCCAGGCCGCGCCGCGCCTAGTTTTCGGCCAGGGCCGACAACAACAGAACAAGGCCCGATTCCCACCTGCCGATCGCATGGGCGCTGCGCAAGCCGGCGCCCCCAGGAGTGAAGATGAACAAGCGTGCTTTGGGTTGTCTGGCCGGTCTGCTGGCCGGCGCCGCGTTGCCGGTAATGGCGGCGCCGCAAGAGGTGCATTTCGCCAACTGGGCCGACTATATCGGGCCCACCGTGCTGGCGGACTTCCAGAAGGAAACCGGGATCAAGGTGGTGCTCGACGCCTTCGAGTCCGACGAAGTGCTGGAGGCCAAGCTGCTCACCGGGCATTCCGGCTTCGATGTGGTGGTGCCCTCGGCGGACTTCCTCGCCCGGCAGCTCAAGGCCGGCGTCTACCGCCCGCTGGATGACGCGCTGCTGCCCAACCGCAAGAACCTCGACCCCGACCTGCTGGCCCGCGTGGCCCAGTCCGACCCCGGCAACCGCTTCGCCGTCCCCTACCTGTGGGGTACCGTCGGCATCGGCTACAAC
>JAEZBW010000241.1 GCA_023426765.1 Bacillota bacterium | reverse complement strand
CAGAATCGTACTCTTGGGTATCAATGCGCAAACCGTGCCAGGCATACCCCTGAACTTACTGAAAATAAACAAATACTCTTTGCCATTGTAATCCTGGTAGGAATACCCCGACTGTTCTTCCAATTCCAGGGCGGATCTGAAATAGGACAGTTCGGTGAAAACAGTTTCAGCGTCCATATTCAGGGTTTCTCTGCCATCGCTCGTGATAAACCCCAAAATGCTGCCTTCACCCATATCATATTCAGAAAACATGTTTTTGATTAAGTCACGGGAAACATCAAAGATGATATAACCCTTGCTGGCATACAACTTCCTGATCAAAGAGATTGCATACTTGTCTGAATTATATTGCTGCGTTCCTTTGTGCATGATCCTATCCAGCTCGGAATGCTCGCCGCGCCATAGAAACTGGGTTTTCTTTTCTTTAAACTCGTTTCCGATATCGGATTTCAGCACTTGATCGTAAAGGTAGTCGTTAATGTCTCCGCTTAGGGAACTTGTGGACATTCCCAGCCCATTACTGCCGAGAACATGAATATTATAAATAAAATTATTATAATTAGCGTTCAATGAAATTCTGTCAAATGTATCATCGTAGGATTTGCTCAATCCCCTGGCTTTTTCCATGGTTAAATCAAAGAATTCCTTGAAGTTGATGTCGGAGGTGATTTCCATGGATGACTTCTCGATCAGGCTGAAGCCGAAGTTCATATATTTGCTGATTGCATTGATGGTATCCACAGAGCTGTGTTCATAGTTGCTGATAATAGCAGCCTCAGACTTTGAATAGGAGACATTTCCATAAACCGTTAAAAGAATGACGGGAATTAATAAGCCTATAAAAAGCTGAACCCTGATGCTTTGAAACTTCCTGAAGAAAGTTGCTGCCTTGCCGTTGGAAGGGATTTTATCTCTTTCCTTTTCGGGTTTTGCTGCATTTCGCTGCTTCAAATTCACAACGTTTTTAAACCTGGATAATAAGTACCCCGGTTTGATCCCTTCTTTTTTTGACATTTTAACATCCCCCCGCACATCTTGCATAAAACAGGCATATGATCCAGTAAATGTATATCCTGTTCTCTTTAATGGAAATTTATTGTTTCCCTTTCAATTTGTATGATATTTTTCATATTTAACTGAACATATGCTTTTTATTTACCCAAACCGGATGTCGGCTAAACATAATTGTACATATTTCGACAAAATTCCTTGTTCCGGCATTCGATTTATCTCCGCTGATACAGGGAGCTAAGGGCATTTTACTGATTTTCACTGTCTTAAAGCAAAGAACAAAAGCTAAGATTGCCGGGAGAAGTGAATGAAGTGCGATAACGGAATTGTTTCCTGAAACGAATATCAGCCAGGCTGCAGGTATTGGTCACATGCTCCTGACCAATACCTGCAGCCTGGCTGATAATATTCACTGTAAAACTACTTATCCTGATTGATTTTAGAACAAATGTAGTTGTAAAACTCTTCTTTCTGCTCGCCGAGCACTTTGTTGTTTAAAACGTAACCATGCTGCGCCGACGAGTATAATACAAGCAGCGTCGGTTTTTTGGCAATACCTTTGACGGCCTCCCAGCGAATCGTCTCTTTCTGCTGGCCAACACTGACATGCATCCCTTCGTCATCAAAGCCCAGATTCACTTCCGCGGTCAGATGTTTCGCCTGCTTCACGGCCTTCCTGTAAACAAGCAGCGGCTGAATGACCGGAAATATACAGATTGCCAAAATCAGCACGCATTTCAAAACAATGCTCGCACCGGAGAAAAACCGTACAGCCAGTAAAATCATCGCTGCGGTAAAGACCACATTGGTCATCCCGAGAATGGAACTATACGTGCCGTACATTGACATCTGCCAAAGGTCGGATGCAGATGTATTCATTTTAAAATGGTATTTCATGGTCCCTCTTACTTCACCAGGGATGGCAGCAGCATGGTGATCTGCGGTACGAAGGTAATAAGCAGCAGCGTCGCAATCATACAGAGGTAGAACGGCATCATGGCCTTCACAACGCGTTCCATCGGAAGCTTACTGATGGCCGAACCGATAAACAGAACAGCGCCGACAGGCGGTGTTAACAGACCAATACCACAGTTCAGGCAGACGATGATGCCAAACGTAACCGGGCTAATCCCTATGGAGGTTGCAACCGGGAGCAGAATGGGCGTTGCGATCAGGATGATCGGAGCCATATCCATAATGCAGCCGAGGAACAGTAAAATCAGGTTAATCAGCAGTGCGATGACAATCGGATTGTTTGAAATGCTGATCAATGCATTGGTTGCCATTTCCGGCACATGCAGGTGTGTCAGCAGGTATCCGAAGATACTGGAGGTGGCTATCAGGATCATGACGATCGACAGGGTATGGACGCTATCATCAAGGGCCTTCCAGACACCTTTCCAATTCAAACCTTTGTAAATGAACACGCTGACGAACAAACTGTAGATAACTGCAATCGCTGCCGATTCGGTTGCGGTAAACACCCCGAAGATAACACCTACGACGACGATCAGAACAGCGGCCAGCGCCCAGAAGGATCTGCCGATTTGCACAAACATGTTTTTCAGGTTGAACTTATCCCCCTTGGGGTAATTTCTTCTTACCGAAATAATATAATTTCCAACCATCAGCGATACAGCAAGCAATGCACCGGGCAGATATCCCGCTAAAAACAGGCTTCCGACGGAAACACCTCCGGCTGCCATGGCATAGATGACCATGTTATGGCTGGGGGGAACCAAAATGCCTTCAACCGATGAAGAAATGGTAAGGGCTGTTGCAAAATCCTTGTCATAACCCTGCTTCTCCATGATCGGAATAAGAATGCTTCCGAGGGAAGCCGTATCTGCCGCTGCGGAACCCGAAATGCCGCCGAAGAAGAATGAATCCAGACAGTTCACCATGCCCAGGCCGCCACGCATCCATCCAACTATAGAGTTGGCCAGTGCAATCAGTTTTTCTGAAATTCCTCCCGAACCCATCAGAACGCCCATGGTAATAAAAAACGGCACCGCCATCAGGCTGAATGAGCTGATCCCTTTTACCATCTGCTGGCAGATTGTCGTCAGCGGAAGCTTCAGGTACAGGAGTGTAAATATTGAAGCAAGCGCAACGGCATAAGCTATTTGAAACCGAAGCATGACCATCAGCAGAAAACCGCCAACCAAAATCAGAATTGCTATCCCTTCATGACTCATATGTGCTCACCTCGCTTGTTGCTTTCACTTTACCCGTCCAAATGCTTTTCATGTGATTATAGAAAACTTCCACTTCGAACAGGAGCATCGCTATACCTGCGAGAGGAACCGGAAAATACATCCAGCGTCTGGAGACGGTTGGCATG
>JAEZBW010000539.1 GCA_023426765.1 Bacillota bacterium | reverse complement strand
GGGTGGGGGGCGGTGACCAGGGATGCCGCGCGGGACTGGTGTGCCAGAACAGAAGCCGCAAGGCGCATCCACTGCTCTACGTCGTGGCGCATCTGATAAAACTGGTGCGAGATGGTATGCCGCATGGTCTCGGGCAGCACGGTCTCTTGCAGCAAGCGGCCCACGAAATAGCGGTAGCCTTCATCGGTGGGCACGCGCCCGGCGGAGGTATGCGGTTGGCGCAGATAGCCCATCTCAGTGAGCGCCGCCAGCTCGTTGCGGACTGTCGCCGCGCTCATATCCAGATGGTACTGCTCGACCAGGTTGCGCGAACCAACCGGCCCGGCGGCGCGCGCGTATTCGTGCACCACCAGTGCCAGGATGAGTTTTTGCCGTTCGGTCAATTCAACCACGTGTCTGTCCCTCTCGCTTATTTTTAGCACTCTCGGCCTGAGAGTGCTAAAATACTGTGTTAAATAATAACATGCCGCAAAAACACCGTCAAGCAGGGGGCGGAAATGTTTATATTTCTCTGATATTTGTGTTTGATACAAATCAAATGGGGCATAAACAATAAAGTTCCTTACTGTCACTTGAAAGTTACATATCATGTGCCTAAAATAAAGTTGCATCTTCTTCACGGGTACAGTTTTGGCGAATTGAGAGGTAGCGATGCGGAATTCACACGTCAATTACCCGCTGCTGCGCCTTCTCCGCAGCGTGTTTCTGTTCGATGTCCTGATCTTAGGGGCTATTAGCGTTCTCTCTTCGCCGGCCTGCTGCTGATAAATATACTGAAAGAATTGGATTTCCAGTTCCAGCCAGATCATTTTCTGAAAAGTTGCGGCGCTGGCAGATCTTTGGCTGTTCGAAATGGTTCTAGATCCTGCCTGAGCAGCGATAATGTTTTACGAGGAGGCACCGATGCCCAAGCCTGAATCAATCGAAAACCGCTGGGATATCCTCTACCGCGATTACCCAGAAGTCTACGAGGCGTTTTCCAAAACGCCTTATCACCCATCGATCTTCGAGGAGCTGCCGAAGATCATCGATCTGCGCGGCAAAGTGATCGCGGATGTGGGAGCGGGCACGGGCAGCTCGACGATCATGCTGGCCCCAACCGCAAAGCAGATGATCGGCATCGAATATGAAGCGGCCATGCTGCGGGTTGCTCGCGAAAAGTCGATCGGCGATCTGGCAGACAGGATCAGCTACGTGGGAGGTAATGCCCTTGCCATTCCGCTGGCAGACAAATCGGTTGATCTGGTAACTGGCATTACGCTGGCACTGTGGCCGTTTGCCCAATATCGCGACTTTATCCGCGAAGGTTTGCGCGTGGCGCGGGAGTCGCTGGTGTATGTGGGCATTCCGCCTGGTGCTTATGGTGGTGATTTATATGATGTGATCGATGATCCCGATAAGGTGGACAACGAGGTTGACCGTATCTTCCTGGATGAGTTCCATTTTAATTACCAGGATGTCTTCTCCGACCAGGATTACGGGACACTCGATCACATTGTGAGCACGTACGGTTTCATCTTTGGCAAAAAGGCCATCGAGCATATCAAGCGCGAAAACAAAACCACCATCCGCTGGAAGTTCCGCGTGTATTGGAACCAATAGCAAACAACTGGATAAGAAGTACGCAAGAGGTGACAGGATAAGAGGAAGGTACAGAGTACCGTTCGCTTATCCTGTCACCTTTCTTGTGTTCTATTTTTCACAATTTCGTATTAGAATAGGTTGGTCTGTTGTCAGACAATTACTTGTGGATTATTCATTGGAGGTTTACAAGTTGGAACACGATAAGCAGTTCGACCTTTTTCTACCCCCGGTGATGGCGCAAAAAGCAGAAGACCTGGGTGCCCGTAAGACCCGCATGCCCTTTTACAAAACACTGCCGCTTTCCGTGCTCGGCGGCGCGTTTATAGCTCTCGGAGCGATCTTCTGCACCATCACGCTTGCCGGTTCCGCGGATATGCCTTATGGCATGGGCCGCATGGCGGGCGGGCTCGCCTTTTGCCTCGGCCTGATCCTGGTTGTCATCGGCGGCGCGGAACTGTTCACCGGCAACAACCTGATCGTGATTGCCTGGGCCAGCGGCAAGGTGAAGACCCGCGCCCTGCTGCGCAACTGGCTGATTGTTTATCTGGGCAACTTCCTTGGGACGTTGCTCACTGCCATGCTGATGGTGACGGCAAAGCAATACGCCGCTGGGGGCGGTGGCGTTGGCGAAATGGCGCTGAAAATTGCGGCCTCGAAGGTGAACCTGGGATTTGCCCAGGCCGTGGCGCTGGGCATTCTGTGCAATGCGCTGGTGTGCCTGGCTGTCTGGCTTACTTACAGTGGTCGCAGCACTACGGATAAAATCTTCGCCATCCTTTTCCCGGTTTCGGCGTTTGTGGCAGCCGGGTTCGAGCACAGCGTCGCCAATATGTACTTTATCCCCTACGCGCTGTTTATCCAGCAGTTTGACCCGGCGTTTGTCGCCTCGCTCGGCGGGGCGGTTCACCTGGAAGGACTGACCTGGGGCGCGTTCCTGGTGAAGAATCTGCTGCCGGTGACCATTGGCAACATCATCGGCGGCTCGCTGATGGTGGGCGCGGTCTATTGGCTGGTTTACCTCGCGGATATCCGCAACCCACAGCAGCGGGCAGAAGTTCTGGCGCCTCAG
>JAEZBW010000506.1 GCA_023426765.1 Bacillota bacterium | reverse complement strand
CACCATGCCATTCAGTCGGGGTTTTAATGCCATTGGAGCGCCCCTTCAATGCCATTCATTCGCCCGTAAAAACAATAATGTAATCTCTACTACATCATGGGAATAGAATAGGGCTTAACTTGTTCTTTTAGTTGGGGCCAATGCCATTCAGTTGGGGGAATGTTTTTCAAAACCCCTGGATTATCAAGCGTTTCCGGCTACGGTCAAAAAGAACCACCCATAAAAACATTTCGTTTTCGGGGGTGGCTTACCGTATACTCTGGGAGAGCGCTTGACTGGCAGTCAAGAGGTAAGGGGTTCGATCCCCCTCATCTCCACCAAATCCATACTCAATAATTGATACAACGGGAAGCCCTTGATACAAGGGCTTTCTGGCGTTTTCGGAGTAAAACCAGGGTTGAATAGACCGGCACGACAGTATGAGAAAATACCAAATAGAGGAAGAAATGCACCCCCCTCTTTCCAAATCCGACCTTTCGTTAAAAAGTAAGGAATCGTTAAAAGGTATAATGCACTTGTTTCCATGAACGAAGCACGTTGAGACAGTCGTATTGCTGGAGCGGAAATAAGAATAGTGACCATTGGAAACAGCTGATACAGGCGGTTTTCAGGGGTTGCGTGTTTTTATGCAGTCAGGGGATGGGCTGAATTTTTGGTGTGTTTATCATGAATACGTCCGTCCACGGAAACAGATTGCTGAAAAAAATGGGGTAGAGTTTTGCGGAGATTGTTAAACCTTTTGGCAAAAGAGAACCTTTTGGCAAAACACACATTTCCATTTATTATACCTAAAAATAAAATGAATCAACTTTTAATTAAGGAAGATTTTTATTACTTCGGTAATTGAAATCTGTGCATCCCCCTTCCAGTCATCATGCGGAAGTATAAATGAGTGAGAATGATAGTTTATTGAACAAAATGGAATAACATGGTATAATTGTTTGGACTGTTTGACAAGAATATATTTATCATAGGCATTAGTGTTATTGGAGAATTTTACATGGAAGAATTCAGAAGATAAAGCTAATATGAAACACAACTAAATTAATATTAATGTGAAATTCAGAAATTCTATGGGTGTGGGGTATTAATACATTGGAAGATATTCAGCATTTTTATGATCCATTTGATAAGATGACATTTACATATGATAAATGCTTCTTATGTGGCAGCCAACTATCAGATGAAAATCGAACAGATGAGCATATATACCCTAAATGGCTTCAAAACATGTTCAATTTATGGGATAAAGAACTTATTCTTTTAAATAGAACAAGCATTAAATATATGCATTTAAAAATACCATGCTGCAAATCATGCAATGGAAAAATGAGCGCATTATTTGAAAAACCAATTGAGCGTGCAGTAAGTGGTGGGTATGATGAGTTGATTACTTTGGACAGGAATATTATATTCCTTTGGTTAAATAAAATGTCGTATGGAATGCTATTTAAGGAATTATCACTTGACTTAAGCCGAAGAGAACCTGAAAGAGGCAAAATATGCACTGTGGATTTTCTTAAAGAAAGTCAAATGCAATATTTGTTTTTACAGACTATTCTTACAAATGGATCCTATACAGGAAATCCATACAGTATGTTGATCTTTAGAATAGACCCCTGTGATATAGAAAGTTATTGGGCACATGATAATCCTTTTTTAAAAACGTTCTTTATTCGGATGAGTAACATTGGTATCATAACTAGCTTAATGGATAATGGGTTTAACGAAAGCTTCTTTTTACAATTTCCTGATATGGAGCAACTACTTCATAAGATGCTTCATCCAATTCAATTTGCCGAAATTTGTGCAAAGTTTTTGTATAAGTGTTCTTTATTTTATAGAAACCCATCATATATAATGATGATGGATGATGAACAAAAACCTGAAATGATTTTGTCTCAAGGCATGTCTGGTTATGGTTATGATGACTGGTCACAGCAGGGTTACGCAAGTGTACTAGCTTATTTTTGGGAGCCATACGGTTTAAAGATCGATGATATTTATCAAGGTGACGATAAAGTATTGTCACTACTATATCGAGAAGATGGATCATTTAATGATATGATTAACAATGATAATTCTAAATAGACAAATGCATAAAAATTATAATTATGCATATGCCAGATACATGCTACTCTAAGTTATTTTTATCGAGTGGACAAGCTGCTTATCGTATTCAGTAATGCTGGCGGATTGCTTCTATAGAAAGATACCCATATCGGTTATCTCTTATATTTTTAATATACTGCAATAGCCTGTACGATTTTTAGTCTCCAATAATCCTAGCGTATTGTATGAGAAATGCTTTTTTTGAACAAACCGATGCTAAAAAACTTTGTTAATACTAGATAAGTAAGAGGTGTAATATAAGCTTGTTAAACATTGATAAAAAACTGAAAAAAATCGATGTAGAGTATTCGGAAACCGAAATGTTTTTAGAGTATGGTATCATAAGCTTAGCATTTTATGAGCCGACTCCATATAAAAAGTTGATTGTTGAAATAAACAATCAACGAGATAAATTTGAGTCAACTCATAAAAGAGAACTGTTTGTTACAGAATATAAAAAAGTATTTTTAGCACAACGAAAGAAGTTGAAAAAAATACTTTCTAATATTGCTGATAGAACTATTACTATATACCCCGAACCAACACGTGATGAAATGATGTTATTCTTAAAGCAATCTTGGATTTATAATGATGCTATCAGTATTGTCGTGAGTCGTAATTTCTGACGGTAGAATCAATAGAAATTTCTCAATAAAGATGTCGGCGTGCAGCCACAATGATTGTCATTTCCTGTATAATCAATTGGAAAGGGCATGAAAGTTGACGGCACGCAGCCAGAGATTGGCCATCCGACAGCCTGCGTACCGCCAATACTCAAGCTTTCATGCATATCTCAAGAATAATGCATATAGCACTGAATAACAATACCCTTGAACAATATTCTCAAACTGGCGTATTACCGAGGTTTGTTAGACCAAGTCACTGTAAGTTCTGCAATTCACAGCATGGTTTTCACCGCCATAGTCATTATCATCGAAAATGCATCTATAGGAAGGGATATGGATGGTTACCTGTCACAACCATTCAACGTTTCCTCTGCACTGCCTGCGGGAAAGTCTTTAGTCTTCTTTTTCCTGGTACATACAAATGGCAACGGGCTGAGCATGCTATTCAACAGGAAGTTGCGATCGGAAATGTTCCTATCCCGGAAACACGTGAGAATTTCAGTTTAAGAACTCTGAATCGATGGCGGCAGAAATGGAATATCTGGGCGGCATCCATTCAGCAGATGATCATACAGTGGCTTCTTATGATGTTATCAACTCTGAGCCTTGATGTAACCAGGAAGGAAGCTCGAAATCCTGTGAAATACCTCAGTACTTTGTTTCAAAGAATGCCAATGAAAATGCCTGCAGTACTTGAGATAATCGGAGTCAGTCGGTTTGTCGGTGTGTCTATGAATAAAATCCCACAAAGTTTGTCAGTAGTCTTTCCCTTGTAGTCTCTGGTATGATCCAAACATGGGGCGCGCGCACCAAATCATACGATGAGGTGACCCTATGGAT
>JAEZBW010000480.1 GCA_023426765.1 Bacillota bacterium | reverse complement strand
GCACGGTGCCGCCCATGAGCGCCGTCAGCCGCCGCACCATGGCCAGCCCCAGCCCCGTGCCCTGATAACGCCGGGTCAGGGTGTCGTCGATCTGGGTGAAAGGTTCGAACACGCGCTCCAGGGCCTGGGCCGCAATGCCGATGCCGGTGTCGGCCACGGTGAACCGCAGCGTCGGCCCGGTTTCCGGGCTGTCCAGACGCTCGGCCCGCACGGCCACCGACCCTTTGGGCGTAAACTTCACGGCGTTGGAGACGAGGTTGGCGGCCAGCTGGCGCAGCCGGGCGGCGTCGCCGCAGACCGGCTGCGCCAGTGCGGCGTCGCCGGAAAAGGTCAAGGCCAGCCCCGCCGCCCGGGCCTGGGCTTCAAACGTGCCCACGACCTCGCGCAGCACCGTCAGCGGCGAATAGGATTCGCGGCAAAACGACAGCGCCCCGCCTTCGGCGTTGGAAAAATCGAGGATGGCGTTAATCACGCCCAAAAGCCCCCGCCCGGACTCCAGGGCCGTGGTCACGAATTCCCCCTGCTCGTCGTCAAGGCGCGTGCCTTCCAGGAGTTGGAGCATGCCCAGCAAACCGTTCAAGGGCGTGCGGATCTCGTGGCTCATGTTGGCCAAAAACACGTCCCGGGCCTGGCTTGCCGCTTCGGCCGCCTCCTTGGCCGCCACCAGCGCGACAATGAGATCCCGGGCCTCGGTCTGGTCCTCGAAGACGGCCAGCGTAAGCCCGGCTTCGCTGCCGGCCAGACGGCCCAGGCGCACGTCGACGGCGATCCAGTCGCCGTCGGCATGGCGTAGCCGCCAGGACGCCATCATGCCGCCGTCATCGTCCGGGCATTGGGGAACAAGGGTTTCCCCCGGCTGCCCGGGCGCGGCGATGTCCCGCAGATGGGCCGCGACCGAAGGGGCCGGCTCCAGCCCCAAGGCGCGCCTGGCCCGGGCGTTGGCCTCACGGATGCGCCCATCCCGGTCGAAAACCAGGAAGGCCGTGCCGTCGTGGCGCTCCAGCAGCGCAAGGCGGCGGCGCAAAGCAGCGACATCATCCGGCATTGCGGCTTTGGTGGAAGCAAAGGCGTCGCCTTCCACAGGGGATGAGCAACAGGCCGCGTCCGGGCTTTTGCCGGCACGGCTTGTCGTCTCTGGCATGGCATCACGGCCCGTCATGGGTCGTCCTTTGTTGTTGCGGCATAATAGCACCGTTCATGAAAAATACTGCAAGACCGAAACTGTATGCCGACAAGGCGACGCAAGGCAAGCCAAAGCTTTACGCGGTTGGCCCGACAATCCGAAATACCGGAAATCCTATGAGGTATGGCGCCCGGACGCCGCTCCCGACCCTGCATCGACCTGTTCGCGCATGCCGCCAAAGCGCCAGCGCAGCCGATCCAGATAGAGATAGATCACCGGCGTGGTGAAAAGCGTCATGATCTGGCTGACCACCAATCCGCCGGCGATGACGATGCCCAGGGGCCGGCGCAGCTCGAAGCCCGCGCCGTGGCCAAAGGCCAGGGGCAGCGCGCCCAGAAGCGCGGCCAGGGTGGTCATCATGATGGGCCGAAAGCGCATCCGGCAGGCCTCGGTGATGGCCTCGCGCGGGCCGAGGTTGCGGGAGCGTTCGGCCTCCAGGGCGAAATCCACCATCATGATGCCGTTTTTTTTCACGATGCCGATCAGCAGCACGATGCCGATGACGGCGATGATGGACAGATCGAGCTTGAAGGCCATGAGCGCGGCCACGCCGCCAAGGCCGGCCGACGGCAGGGTGGACAGGATGGTGATGGGGTGAATGGCGCTCTCGTAGAGGACGCCCAGAACGATGTAGACGGCAATCAGCGCGGCCAGGATGAGCACGGGCTGATTTTTGAGCGAATCGCCAAAGGCCTGGGCCGTGCCGGCGAAGGTGGTGCGGATGGTCGTCGGGAGCCCCAGGCCGGCCACGGCCTGGTTGATGGCGTCGGCGGCCTGGGAGAGCGACACGCCGGGCGCGAGATTAAACGAGATGGTGGCCGAGGGAAATTGTCCCTGGTGGAAGACGGCCAGGGGCGTCAGCTTGTCCTCGACCTTGGCGATGGCCGCCAGCGGGGCCTGCGCCCCGTCCTTGCCGGGCACGTAGATCTGGCGCAGTCCCTCGGGCGAGGCCCAGACGCGCGGGTCGGCGTCCAGGACCACCCGGTACTGGTTGACGTCGGCATAGGACACGCCGGCCAGGCTCTGGCCAAAGGCGTCGTAGAGCACGGCATCGACGTCGTCCATGGACACGCCCAGGCGCGAGGCCGCGTCGCGGTCCACCACCACCGAGGTCATGAGTCCCCGGGCCTGTTGGTCGGCGATGACGTCGGTTATTTGCGGCAGTTTGCGCAGCCGCTCCTCGACCCTGGGCGTCCACTGGGTCAGCTCGGCGAAATCGCTCCCCAGAAGCGAGAACTGGTAGAGCGCCTTGCCCGGCCGGCCGCCCAGACGCAGCTCCTGGGCCGGCATGAGAAAGGCTTGCGCCCCGGGCAGTTGGCCCAGGGATTTGCGCAGCCGCGAAAGCGTCACCTGGATGGGCGGGCGTTTGTCCTGGGCCTTTAAGGTCACGAACATCTGGGCCGAATTGACCGAGCCGCCGCCCGG
>JAEZBW010000434.1 GCA_023426765.1 Bacillota bacterium | reverse complement strand
CCATAAACCATACAATAATGCAACAAATATTACTAATAAGTTAGGTTATACACAACATATTGTATAAAGCCTTTATTTTCAATATCTTCATCATTGTTATGTTAATATCTTGTAAACTACCGCTAGGGAAATAAAGACATATATTCGTCTTCTATATATTGGCTCTCAAAATCTATGTCATCTGATAATTGCGTATTAACACGGTCGTTCAGATAAGTTACCATATTACTCAATATACATCCTGGAGAATTATGCAAATAAATAAAACCAACAATCCAACCGCTTTTAAATGAAGAACCTAAAAATTTTCGGGAATGTTTAGTAAAGATAGCAGTATAGTCATCCCTTTTTGATGTGAAGTATTCCTTCGAATTATTAAATAAATAATTGTACGCCTCAATATCTGAAGAAAAGCCAAACGCTTCAACAACTCCTTGAGTTAAAAGCAACATCTCTAATACTCGTAAAAGTATTTTGTATTTTAGTTCATTTGTTACATCAAGAGAATAAATACCATTGACAACACAAACAAGATATAACTCTCTTAATAAATACTTTTCAACTTTCAATTTGTCTTTATTCATAAATTTCTCAAACTTTAAACCTCTTTTGGGACATTTTTTATATCCAAAAAGCTTCCAAACGTTATCATCTGTGATTAATCCACTAGATAAACTGTTCAAAAACTTTGCAAAAGTCTCAGAATTTTTTATAGGTTCCACAATAACTTGTTCACCCCTTAAGTAAGAATAAATTATATCCTTGGAATATTATAACATTCCATATGTACATAATATTTCTATATTTTTCATCCGTCAAGCATTTTTCTTTCTACTTATACAAAAAAGAAGCACCTACATCTCATATCTCATTTGGAATAATATCATCAATAAACAATTCTCTCTTCAGTTTTGCTAATCCGGTAAACTGTTTATGGATTTCCCACTGGTCCAGCAGCTCACCAATTGGCATCAGCCAGACATCCAGTTCGTTCCTCCCAAGTTGGGTTACACCGTAATAAAGAAGTCGGGCAAACAACTCCTCGTCACTTACCCGACTTGCACGTTTTTTGGTTCCGGCTCCTCCGATTCAATGTACCGCTTTGTTCCCTTGAACATTGCCTCTGTGATGGCATTCTTATATCCCGCCAGATCCAAAGGCGAAGTCAGAAGCTCCACATCTTCCTCGGTCAGCAGTGGCTTTTTCTCCTGGTTCATCCGATTGTCAATCAGGATTCCCTGGTTGGCCAGCAAGGTAATCAACCAGACAATCTCATCCAGTGCCATCTCAAAATTCTCTGATTTCATTAGCTTACTACCAAGGTTCTCCAGGCCGCCATACCGTTTGGCTATTTCCTTCGTCGCTTTGGTGGAAAGAATAAGGCGGTATTGTTCACCGCCTATTGTTATCAAACTGCTTCTATCGTTATCCATTCGCTTTCCCTCCTGTTATGGTGTCACCGCAAAAGCTGGTTCATAGACTTGTGTAAACCAATTTGTTATAGTTGTTGCCAGAACCGCGGTATCATCCTCGCTGACCTCTGCCTTCCACGGGTGGTTGCCCTGTCCGTCCAGTTTGTTCCTGCGCATGACCGTTCCTTCAATGGTAGGTGTTTGGAATGTAATGCTATCACCTTTTGTCTGCAGGTTTGTCGCCGGGATACCGAACTTGACCCGGAACAGCCAGAAATACCTATACTTCCCGTTCGCCTTCTTAGCTCTAAACCCGATCGCAACGGGAGTACCCCCATCTTCGCCGGTTGAAATGAGAACACCGTTATCGTCAATGGTAGCTCCGGTTAAATCCTGTGCTGCTGTTGCCCCGATATCGTCAACACCAAGGGACAACTTTCCACTTTTGAATTCCTTCACCACCTCTGCTGCCCCATCATCCGCATAAAGCACAGCTTCAGCAAGTTCTACAGATAGGTCAGCTTTAATTGCCTTTGCCAGAGATACCGGCGCGGTATAAGTCTCCTCGCCAATAGCGTCCTCCGTTATTTTTGAATAGTACAGCTTATCCAAGCCGATTGTTGCCATTCATTCATCCTCCTCTACTGTATATTCCTTTGCCACATCAATGGCATAATGATGATAGCCGGTTTCATCTTCGTGTCCAATGTACCGGCGATCCGTAATAACAAAATCAGCTTGCAGAAGTAATCTAACAAGCTGATTCTTTCGACTGATATAGTTGTTTTTACTGAAAAGCGAGAGCCTTAATTCTTGAACCTCAAACCCTGGCCTGTTATCTCCAAACAGTGTAAAGGTGTCATTGAGGGGTGTTAGCACCAGATATTCATCAGGAGGTTTTCCCCTGAAGACTCCTGTCTCCAGAGGTATTCCTGTGCAGCTGAAGAGCGTAATCACTTCGCTTAATATGTTCATAGGCTCTCCATCTCACTTTCCAACCTTTTTTTCATTGCTTCAATGCAGTCTTTCTTCGATTGGGATTTCGCAGGCTTTAGGAACGGTTTAGGTGGCTGTCCACTTTTCCCGTACTCGATAATGTTGGCAATCATGGCATTGTTGCTCCCATTGGTACGGGGTTCAGAAAAACCAATCTTTACGTTAAAGTTGCCGTCCTTATCCTGCTTCGCCGGGGAGGCTCCCAGAGCAGCCTCAAGCTCACCGGTTGATCGACTTTTATACTTAGTGTTCTTTCCGATTACTGCGGACAAATTGCTTTTAACCTTCCTGTAGACCACATCTGCGCCGACTTCCAATACCCTGGGAAGAATTTCGTCTGTTTTCTCGGCCAGCTTAGATACTCTCTGCAAAAACTCCTCCGGAAGCTTGAAATCTACCTTAGCCACTGGGAACCACCTTCTCACATAAGACCTCAATGTACATTCCTCTTCCTTTTACATCCTCCACCGAAACGATGTTGTATCTACCCGATTCACAAACAACAACCATATCAGTTTTTATTTGCACGCCGGGGATCTTGCGAAAGCGAAAAAGCACAGATGCTGTTGAAAAGCTGGCTCTGTTTTTCCAGGCTTCATTCCCGTGGCGCTCTTCCTTATATGCACGCACAGATACCAACATGTTCTCGCCTTGGCTCACGAACCCTTCATCATCCTTCACCGGTTCTATTGATATGATATCTATTTGGGTATCCATCTTTCCGAAGCTCATCGCTACACCTTCCATTCTCGGTCAAGCCGAAGAAGCAAATGAACTGCGTTCCATATTTGCTGGCTTGCCTGTACACTGTCTGCGAAAAAACCGCCTGTCGAGCCATCCCTGCTTTCGTAGAAATGGCTGGACAGCATAACCACCGCTTGTCTGGTGGTTGGCGGCATCGCATTCTCTGTATAAAAGCCCACGGGAAGGTGCTGATAGCCTTCCGCATAACTTACAGCAGCGGTGATGAAATTGCCTATCAGCACGTCATCTTCATTATGGGAAAGGATAAGGTTTTCTTTGACCCTTGCAAGCAGCTCATCCATCACCGCTACCTCCTTACAGTTTAAGAGTCATGATTTTTACTGCTTCGGGCAGAATCAGTTTTCCATCCACGCGCTGGCTGGCGAGGAAACCAACTTGTCCTGTAGCGGCATACAGTTCGTTCAGACGTTTGAAAGACCTGCCCTGCCTGTCGGCAATCCAGTAGTAGCTGAAGTCACCAAAGGCCATAACCTTGTTGCCAGCCGTAAGGTCAGGAATATAGCTGGAAGTGTGGTATGGACGGTTCAGGATCATGTCCGGCACACCTGCCTGAACAGAAGGTTGCCAAATGTAGTTCCCGTTTCCGTCTTTCAGCTTTCGAAGTGCCTTGACAGTGGAATCGTTGAGTGTCCATACCGCCTTTTTCCGGTAAGGCGCTCTGAGCGCATAGAACAGGTCCATCACATCATCGAAGGCAATAGACGCTCCTGCTGTGGTCACACCCGCTTCTCCGCCACCCGCTGCCGCAAAAACACCGGTAGGCTTACCCACGCCATCGCCGATAAAGAAAGCCTCTTCTTCCTTCGCACCGATACGGCGACCGAACTCTCCGGCAATGTATGACTGTAGGTTAAACACACTGTCATTCAGAAGCTCATCGGAAACCTTGATCATCGTACCCAGCTTATAAGCTGAGATGGAAGTCATGCCGAATTCATCATCGGATTCCAGGAATGCGCCTTCTTCATCCATCCAGGATGCCGTTCCTTTGGCAGTCACAAGAGGAATCTTACGGTCACCATTGGAGGTACGGATGACTTTGGCCAATTTTCGGAATATGTTTTCTTCCTCCAGTGCCTGAACCAGGGTATGTTCATACTCATCCGGAACAAGGTACCCGCCTTCGGAATCCGTACCGATCTTAAGGGCATTCCTCACATCGTAGTAATGTCTCTGGCGGATGTTGTCCCAAAATGCCTGCTTATACTCATCGGTAGCTCGTCCCA
>JAEZBW010000413.1 GCA_023426765.1 Bacillota bacterium | reverse complement strand
ATGGAACACTCCTGTGCCAACACCGGCGAGTATGGCTGCACCCAATGTTGTAGCCGTATCTGAAGCCGGTACGTTAAATTTCTTTCCGGTAACATCTGATTTCATCTGAGTCCAAAGACTGCTGTTCGCAGCGCCGCCCATGGCATTCAGGACACCGGCCGTCACACCTGCTTCTTCCGCGGTTCTTATGTTATGGTAAAGTGCAAAGGCGCATCCTTCCATGATGGCCCGTATCATATGGGCACGGGTTTTATTGTATCCCAGCCCGAAGAAAACCCCTTTTGCATGGACATCCCAAAGGGGAGATCGCTCTCCTGCCATATAGGGAAGAAAAATCAGACCTTCGGAACCCGGTGGAATTTCACTGGCCTCTTCATCCATAATCTGAAAGGCCCCTTTTCCGGTAAGTTTTTCCTGTCCGATTTCAAAAGCGCCTAACTGCTCCCGGAACCATTTCAAGCTGCCGCCGCCCACCGTTCCGCCCTGTAAAAGCCATAAATCAGGAACAGCATGAAAGCTGAGGATCAGTTTTGGATGGGATGCTGCATGATCCATGCAAAGGCTCATTCCCCCGGCCTGACCTCCCTGCTCCTGGGCCTGTCCGGGTTCAGACACACCTGCCCCCAATGTGCCGCATGCGGCATCAAGACCACCTGCAACCACCGGCGTACCGGCAGCCAACCCGGTAAACTCCGCGGCTTCCGGCGCCACTGCACCGATCACCTTATGGCAGGCATGAATTTCCGGAAGCATTTCCAACGGAATCTTAAACGCATCGGCCAGGGATTCATCATACTTTCCGGTTTTCATATTAAACAGATGAAGTCCGTAACCCTGTGATACATCCTGCGTCATCACCCCGGTGAGCTTATATGCAATAAAACTGTTGCTCTGCAGAAATTTATAAGTATTTTTGAAAACCTCGGGCTTGTTTTTTTTAAACCAGAGTATCTTCGGCGTTGTATAGGCAGGCTCCAAAGCATTTCCGCTGACATTGAAAATGCGTTCAAACCCTATTTTGGCAGTGATTTCATTGCAGATGTCCTTCGACCGGGTATCCATCCAGATGGGCGTGTTATGTAATACATTTCCCGATCGATCCACCGGAATGGCCGACCAGCTCTGGCCGTCAACCCCTATGCCGGCAATGTCCCGGGGGTTGACTTTCCCCGAATGCAGGATTTCCTGGATGGCATCGGCCACACTTTTCCACCATTCCATCGGATCCTGCTCAACATAACCGGGTGCAGGGTAATAAACGTTATATTCCCTTACAGCCTGAGCTAATACCGCTCCATGGCTGTCAAAGGCTGCTGCCTTGCATGCTGATGTTCCGATATCAATTCCCAGAAGAATCTTCCTCATAGTATTTCTCCTTGTCGGTATATTATAGCTTTGTGCTGCAATTGCCGGCTTTGTTACTTTCATCACTAACGATAAAAACGTTTCATACTATTTACATAATTTCACCTTAAACGTTTAACTTTTGTTGTAAAGAAAACGATCAAAGCCCGTTTATGCAATGTAATCCCGGCAAAAGCTTCGTTTTTAAGCACTGCTCTTTTTATTGCTCAAAGGTTGTCAGGGGTTTTTTACAGATATCGATTCCCCTTCAACAATTTCTGTTTTCAGCCGGAACATTGCAGGGAACCCGCTTCTGTCCCCTTTCATTCTTCGGATTAACAGGTTTGCTGCCGTTTCTCCGATCTGCTGCATGGGCTGTACGACGATGGAAAGCCTCGGCTTAACCACATTGGCCAGCTGGATATTATCAAACCCAATCAGCGACATTTCTTCCGGGACAACAATATTTCTGTTGTTCAATGCCATCACAGCACCCAATGTCATTTCGTAATTCGTGACAAAAACCGCCGTCGGAGAATTCTCCTGATCCAGGAATTCATTCATCAATGTGATTCCGCTTTGAATTTCATAATCTCCATATTTGATCAATTCCTTGTCGATTTCCAGTTCATAGTCCTCATGAATCCGGATATAGCCTTTTAATCGTTCCTGTGCCGTATAAATGTTCTGCGGGCCGCATATGATCCCGATTCTTCTGTGCCCCTTCGTAATTAATAGTTCCACCGCATTATAAGCAGCATTCAGGTTGTCTGCCAATACAACATCGCTGTCGACACCCTTAATGGATCGGTCTATCAGGATAACAGGGATATTCTTGTCCAATGCCAGGGTTATTCTTCTTTCTTCAATGCCCTGGGGTACAAGAATGATACCATCCACAGACTTATTGAGCAGAAAATCAAATTTCTGGTTTTCAAGTGCACTATCCTGCTGGTAATCACAGATAATCGTGCTGTACCCGTGCTGCAGCAGAATACTTTCGACGGTGGAAACAATGCTGGTAGAAAAAATATTCTCAAGGCTGGGGATTAAAACACCTACCGTGGCAGTCTTCTTTGTTTTCAACCCACGGGCGATCTCATTCACCCTGAAATCAAGTGCCTGAATTGCCTCATCGATGCGCTTCCTGTTTTCATCTCTGATGGTTATGCCATTAATGTATTTGGATACTGTAGCAATGGATAATCCGGCATGTTCCGCTACATCCTTCATGGTTGCTGTTATACTGCATCATCTCCGATATTAAACGTTTCACTTTTTTATTATACCCGAGATGATCAGGTTGTTCAATAACAAATTGGTAAAGCTGAAATCTATTTTTCCATCAAAACCACCATGGCCTGGAAATTGCCTGTCGGAGACAAGGTAAGCGTTCCGCCGTTTAAATCCGCCCCCATTTCTTTATCTGAAAAAACATCTGCTATATGCATTCCAGCCAGGTACAGGGTTTCCAAACATACGGTTTTCGGCTGCGGTCCTCCGAAGGTGTGCACAACAGCCAATGCCTGCTTTTGATCGGTACTGACCCGGATGACTGCCTGCCATCCTTCGGGATGCCGGTAACTGCTGACTGCCGGGCCAAACCGGTAACTGACGCCATCGCGTATTGTCGGCGCAACCTTTTTATACAGTGCAATGCTTTTGTCAACGATATCCCATTGTTCCGTGCTTAAGTCAAACACATCGCCCGACAGACACATCCTTCCCAGAAAGGTGTTGGCCAGCGAGTATATCAGGCGGCGATCACTGTCCTCTTTACGAAGAACCGCCCAAATCTGGCTTTGTCTGGGGAGCACCGCGCGATGCAGATTAGCAGCGATGATGGGAATTTCCACGCACTCGTGGGCGTCCGAGAAGGACGACATACTGGTCAGCTGCAGCATCGAGGGCTCCAGCCTGTGCCCTCCCGAAGAACAGTTTTCAATAACCAGGTGCGGAAGCTGATTCTGAGTTTTTCTGATAAACTGCTGTGTTGCCTGAACTCTCTGTCGAAGGCCTTCCCCATATGACTCTGATCCGTCGCAGCCTATCCCGATATTGTCGTTATAGTCTATCTTCAGATATCCGATATCATATCGCTGCAAAAAGCGAATGACCTTTTCCGTCAGATATTCATGGACGAAAGGATCGGTCATATCCCAGAAGCGCCTGTCCGCCGTGGTGATCACATATCCGTCCCGCTTCAGAAGGTGCTGCGTAAGATGGAATGCGTCGGACTGCCTGCCGCAGATTTCAAACTCGAACCAGATTCCCGGAATCAACCCACATGAACGAATATAGTCCAGCGTTTTTTCAAAGCCGTTGGGGAACAGCGCTTCGCAAAGCTTCCAGTCCCCCATGCTGTTGCCCCAGTCCCTGCCGTCTTCCTTGTACCATCCGCAATCAATCACAAAATAGGTTAGCCTTCGTCCCTTCAGCACATCTGCCGCTTTTCGGATAAGTTCCTCGGTAGGGTTTCCCCATGTTGTGCAAAACTCATTGAATATGATGGGAAGATTATTTTCAACGGACGGTTGGTTATCAAGGCAGCGGGCGTGCAAGCCCGTCATGTTCCGGGACACCTCATCGACGCCTCCCTCGGCAACAGCCAGGATGGCTTTAGGCGTTACAAAGGTTTCTCCCGGTTCAACCCTTTTAAGCCAATGCCCGAATTCTCTGTCCGCCAGCCCGCCCGAGACGCAAAGAGCTTTATCGGTCCTGCTGAACTCAATTTGCCAGGAAGATGGGCAGGCAAGCTGCACTCCCCAGCTTACATGGTTCTTCCTGTCCTCTATGACCGCGTATGGAAAAAACTTTCTCACCGGCATCGACCCGATCTGTCCAAAGCGCTCGCACCGGGTGCCGAACGGAGCCCAGGCAGGTTCCAGCTCCAGCTCTTCCGCCGTCCTGCTTTCCAGACGTCCCTCTGCGCTCCATGCGCTTCTGAGCCTGTGCAGCATCAATGTGCCCGGTGCGTCATCCGGCTCGAAAGGGGTCAGCTCTCCCATTGAAAAGCTGGAGATCATCTCAAGGCAAACCGGCTCCGGGCTGGAGTTTCGGAAAACAGAACAGGCTTCAAAGGCGAAATATCCATAATGCCATGTTAATCGGTGCTCGATTGTGAGGCCGCGATCATCCTTCAACAACGTGACGATTGTTTTGGAATCATTTTCTTCCAAAACCTGCTGTGCTTCATACCTGAAACGGAATACAGTTTCACTGCTGCGCATGGAATGGCCGTGGGTGAACCCTCCGGGATAATCGTCTCCCTGAATTTTTACCTGCACCAAAGGTTCGATTTTGCAATCTTTGTCCGAAATTGCATCGTGAGATCGGTTTTCCGGCATTAAAATCATACCGGCAACTTTTGTATCGGTTTCGATGTAATAGCGGACTGCTGCTGTTCCTAACACAAATTGAGATAATATTTTTTTCACTTTCGATCCCCCCATAATATCATCGTTGGTAAATCCACTATCATGACAGCATGCCGTTAAGTTTTCTCACAGAATGAATACTGAACGGCTTGACTCTGTAAAGCACTCTGCCTTACCCTCTCATTTGCGTGAATTCACCAACAGTTCCAGATGGACGGTGCTGCCTTCTTCAAATTCCATGGTCGCGGTATTCCCGGTTACCTTTACCGGCTCGCCATTTTTCTTCATTGCTTCAAGCCCATGGCGATATCGGATGTCAATCGTTTGATCCCTCAGGGAGCGGACATCGGTTGTAATGATTC
>JAEZBW010000371.1 GCA_023426765.1 Bacillota bacterium | reverse complement strand
AACGGGCTGGCTCGTCGCGGCCAACTTGGCTCTGTTCCTGTCGTTTGCCCATTTCGAGGCCTTTGTGGCCTACGTCCCGGTCCTGGCCGGCCTGGTCTGGCTGACCGCCCGGGGCGACGCGCGGCAGCGTTTGCGCACCATGATCCCGGCCTTTGCCGTGCTGCCGGCCTACGCCGCCGTCTACCTCGGCTACCGCCTGGCCCACCCCAGCCAGTACGCCGGCAACGCCCTGGACCTCACCAGTCCGGCGGCCATCCTCAAAACGATCTGGGCCTACAGCCTCCCGGCCCTGCCCCTGGGCGGGTTTGCCTTCAACCTGGAATACGTCAACCGCTTCCCGCAGTTCTCCAAGGCCTACGTCCTGTCCTTTGGCCAGTACCTGTCGGAGCTGGCCGCCAACCTGTCCCTGCTTGCCCCGGCCTGGGTCGCCCTGGCCCTTTTGGCCGGCGGCCTGACCTGTTATTGCCTGAACCGGGCCGCCCGGACGCGCCTGCCTTGGCTGGCCTGGGTCCTGTGCGCCTTTGCCGTGGTCTGCCCCAATCTGCTTATTGCCCTGTCGCCCAAGTATCAGGAACCGGCCGCCTCGGGCCTGGCCTGGTACGTGACCACCACCTTTTCCTTTTACGCCGTGGCCGTGCTGCTGGCCCTTGGCGGCCTGGCCCTGGCCGGGCGTTTGCAGCCAGGCCCCCGGCGCGTTCTGGCCGCCGGGCTGGGGCTGGCCGTGGGGCTGGCCGCCCTGGTCAACGCCTCGGTCAACGCTTCGGTGCGCGATTCCAAGATCGCGGCCGGGGCGCGCTGGCGCGTGGCCGTCTTGGCCTGCCAAAGCCGACTCATCGCCGGTCTGCCCGAGGGCGCGCGCCTTATCGCTCCGGACCTGTTTACCGCCGTCAACACCGAGCTGGTCGGCCCGGACTACTGGCCGGCCTATTTCCGGGCCCATACCGGCCGGGGGCTGACCGTGGCATCGGGGCTGGGCGAGGCCGATCCGGTCAAAACGCCGGTTTACCTGCTGCGCCGGCTATCCGGCCCCCTGGACCGGGACACGGCCCTGGTCCTGGCCCGAGTGACCGGCCTGGGGCCGGCCCCGGCCGATCCGTACGCCGCCGCCCCGGACGCGCCGCCCCTCCTGGCCGGCCAAGCCGTGGTGGCCATGGACGCGGCCAACCGCTTTTATGATCTCGTCTACCGCGACGCCTCGGGCTGGCGGGTCGCGCCCCTGGCTGTGGGCGGCGGCCGGTTTTCGCGCACCGACATCGCCGGCGACGGGCTGTCGCCGGCCTCCATGGCCAGGCTCCCGGCCGGCAGCCTGGCCACGGGCGAAACCGCGCCGCAGTTCCTGCGCTTTAGCCAGGGTTTTTCCGCGCCCGAGCGGTCCGTCACCGGCGACGTGGCCTGGGCCGGCGACACGGCCGAGCTGGCCCTGGTCAACAGCACGTCCGAGGTGGCCCGGGTGACGCTCGCCGCCACGGCGGCGGCCCCCGCGTCGGTCACGGTGGCCTTGAGCGGCGCGCTTATGCCGGACGGCGCGACCATCGAATGTTCCGCCCTGGTCACGTCCCTGTCCCTGCCGCTGTCCTTGCCGCCGGGCCGCCACGTGCTGACCCTTCGCGCCCTGCCGCCGACCGGCGCGGACAAACGCTTCGGCCTCATCGACGCCCGCCTCGTCCCCCAAATCCCCGCGCCCTGACTCCATTATTGCTGGGCCAGCCTCCCGCCGTTCCATGAAAGCGTGATCAGCCGTCGCCCGAAAAACAGAATACTCCATCCAAAACAGCGTGTTCATTTGAGCATATGTTTTGGCACGACCTATGCTTTGTTTTGGTGCAAGAGCCGCACAGGAACCCAAAGCAACTTTACATACCCAGGAGAAACGCCATGTTGACCGCCATCACCCAATTCATTCGTGACGAAGAAGGCGCTACCGCGGTGGAATACGGCCTCATGGCCGCCCTCATCGCCGCCGTGATCATCGGCGCCGTTCAGACCGTCGGCACCAACCTCATCGCCGTCTTCGACAAGGTGAGCGCCGTCCTCAAGTAGATCCGGCCGCGCTTCGCGAAGCAAAAGGGCCGTCCCTGGCAAGAGGGACGGCCCTTTTCGTTTGTCCAGTCGTCGCCGGGCCGACGGCTGCCCGACGAGGACCGACGGAAAGCGATTGTACCCCGGCTCTCCATTTTTCCTGGTGTCCGCCCGGCCCAGTCCACGAACAGTCGACACTCCGCTGCAGGGTCAAAAAAAACAACCGCTATAGCAAACTGTTACGCCGAACATCTCCATTGGCACGTTCCATGCTGTATTCGGTCATCAAGACGTACCAGGACCAAAACAACTTTACATACCCAGGAGAAACGCCATGTTGACCGCCATCACCCAGTTCATTCGTGACGAAGAAGGCGCTACCGCGGTGGAATACGGCCTCATGGCCGCCCTCATCGCCGCCGTGATCATCGGCGCGGTCCAGACCGTCGGCACCAACCTCATCGCCGTCTTCAACAAGGTGAGCGCCGTTCTCAAGTAGATCCGACCGCGCTTCGCGAAGCAAAAGGGCCGGCCCTGGCAAGGGGACGGCCCTTTTCGTTTGCCTTGTCGTCGCCGCGCGACCAGGGGCGACGAAAACGGATTGGCCCGATTCTCCATTTTTCCTGGAGTTCGCCCGGCCCAGTCCACGAACAGACGACCATCCGCCGTGCCGCCAAATAAAAACAAGAGGCATAACGAACTGTTGGACGAAGATTCTCCGCTGGCACGCTCCGTGCTTTATACGGTTCATCAAGACGTGCTGGACCAAAACCACTTTACATACCCAGGAGAAACGCCATGTTGACCGCCATTACCCAGTTCATCCGTGACGAAGAAGGCGCCACCGCTGTGGAATATGGCCTCATGGCCGCCCTCATCGCCGCCGTGATCATCGGCGCGGTCCAGACCGTCGGCACCAACCTCATCGCCGTCTTCAACAAGGTGAGCGCCGTTC
>JAEZBW010000362.1 GCA_023426765.1 Bacillota bacterium | reverse complement strand
TTGACTAAAAAAGCACATTGGATCAAGATTTGTGGCATGTAGTATCTTTTCTCGAAGTGGAAAGTGGTCATTTTCATAGGCGAAGATGCTTGGTTTCATTAATTTTTTTCTTCATGCTTCAGCTATGACAGAATATCTTACACATTGACAAATACCGCCAACATGATATATGATCATAATATCTTTCTATTTTATCATTTACATAAGGCGTCTGGCATTCCTCCTGTTTCAGGAATACCTGCCTGCACGTTTTTACTATTCTATGGTATCTATGAACACACATATTTCAGATCCAGCCGACATCCGGGAGGTAATCATGAAAAGATCTATCAAGCTGCTCAGTTCCTTCATCGTGTTCTGTATCTTTTTCTCCAATCTGTACATACCAAAATCTGCAACGCACAAATACCCTGATGCATCTTCCGGTGAAGTCTTATCAGGGCTTTCAGATACCAGGCCTGCATTCAGCCTGGGGAATATATCCGTCGCAGAGGCCGTCTACTCGGATGCTGAATGCGTTGCGCTGGATTATGAGTGGCTGACCGGCGAACAGTTAAGGGGTGAAAATGACTTAAGGGAAGATATATTCGGAGATGATATCTATTGCAGCAACATCACAACAGACCTTGACCTGCCGAATAGCGGCCCTCATTTCAGTGCAATTCAATGGGAATCCGACGATGAGACCTGGGTGTCTGACGATGGAACGATCACACGGCCAACCTATCTGGGAAAAAAATATAACTGGGATGGTCTTACCACCCTTATGGCCAAGCTTTCAAAAGGTGATGCAAGCGCCGAAAAGGCTTTTAACATCGAAGTGACAGCATTAGATGCGACACCGGATGAACTGGCGGTTGAAGCCGACTATAATGCACTGTACCCTTATGTCGTCTCCGATGGAGATGAATCTGATAACATCCACAGGAACTTAAAATTTCCAAGCACCCGCGAAAATGGCAGCACCATCACATGGCATTCCTCCGATGAAACGGTTGTATTGCCTGACGGCACTGTTATCCGGCCCCCATTTGGCGCCCCGGACAGGGATGTTGTTGTCACCGCAACCTTTACAAAAGGCCTGGCAGCCTTGAAAAAGGAATTTACCTATACAATCGTAGCGATGGAGCCCAATGACGAGGAACTTGTGGGGATAGTGAAAGCCAGGCTGACGCCGGAGTATGTGCTCGATGGAAACCAGGCGGATGACGTGAAGCTGGATCTGAATTTGCCCGCCATCGAGAAGGTGATCGTCGAAAAACCTGACTGGCGTGAGCCTTCCATCCAAATAGAGTGGATCAGTTCACATCCCGAAGTGGTGGCCCCGTCCGGAAAGGTGAACCGCCCCGAACCCGATCAGGAAAACGTACCGGTAACTCTTACGGCAAACCTGTCCTATGGTCATGCTGAGACGACGAAAACCTTTAGCTTTATCGTTACTCCAAAGGAAGTCTTTCCTTTGGGACTGAAATATGATGACTTCACATCAGGAGCCGACAGGCTCCAGTTGAACGGTGCCTCCTCCATCATTGATGCGAAGGATCGGGACGACAACAACATCAAAGCGCTGCAGCTTACCGGGAATGCTTCTGAGACGCAAAGCAGCGCATTTACAAAAAACAGGCTGAACCTCGGCGAGGATCTGTCCTTCAGCACAGCCTTCACTATCGTCATCAATCATACGCAATATAAGCTGGGGACAAGCAGGTTCACCTTTACATTGCAGAGGACCGACAATACGGCTTCAAAGCTTGCGGACATTCTGCCAAACCTGACCATCGCCTTCGACAGCGAATATACCAGCGGATCAGGTGGGGGCCAGGGGACAGTTTATGGTGTTATCAGGCCTATTTCTGTTTATTATAACGGAGATGAAAACGTAACCTATGATAATGGCAGATGGCGAGTCTTAGCGCTGACGAACCCAAGCGGAATCTATAATGTATGGGTGGAATATGATGGTACTGAAAAAAGGCTTGAAATACGTGTGAATGAGGGTGCAGAAAGACCCAAAGCAGCGCTTATCAGCCTTGATGATTTTGATCTGGAAGTCATCCTGAAAAATGGGGATAACAGCCTTAATTTGGAGGATCTGCGTCAGGTCTGCATCGGCTTTATGGGAGCATCCAACATTACCACGGGCAATCCCGAGGAACAGGATAGAGCAGAAATATGGAACTGGTATTATAAGGACGATCCTGTACCTGTTGATTTTGCCCCATACATCTTTTTCGACGCTTCGGATATCACACTAACGGCCGACCCCGAAGGAGGGCAGCCTTCAAGCACAGTTACCGCAGTTGTTCAAGACAGTAACGGACCTGTAACGGGTGTGAAGGTTGATTTTTCCACCACCTTTGGTACATTGAGCACCATTTCCGGTGTCACCGATTCCTACGGGAGGGTTTCGACAATCCTGTCAGCAACACAAAGCGGTGAAGCAACCGTAAAGGCTCTGGCAAAGGGGGGAGCGTATGCTTCACTGAAAATCGCTCTGTCGGTTGCCGACGTCGACACCGTTGCTTACGATAAAGCCTGGCTGACCGAAGCCCGGTTCCTTCATGCGAACAGCTCGGTAAATGCCGTCACAAAAAACCTCTTTATGCCTTCAGACGGACACAACGGATGTAATATCACATGGATCTCCTCCGATACGAATTTCGTGGAAACCAACGGAACCGTACACACCCCTCATCCGTCCCAGGGAGACAAGCAGGTTACCCTAACGGCTATTATCAGTAAAGGCACTGCCCAGGATTCAATCACTTTCACCGTATGGGTGAAGGTAAAGGATGAAGACAGGGTGATAGAGGACAAAGACGCACTAACCGCAGAATGGATTCTGAATGGGGGACTCGATGACAATACTTCTCTTTCTAATGTGACCCGCAATCTGAGACTTTCCACCACCGGTACCTATGGCACGGAGATTACGTGGACCTCCTCTGATACAGCTTTTGTCGCAGTGGATGGCACCGTAACACGGCCTGCCTATACCCAGGGCGACAAAGTAGTGGTACTGACCGCAGTCCTTCGTTATGGAACTGCCCAGGAAGATATTGAGTTTACCGTCACCGTGAAAAAGCTGCCGGCCACTGATGCGGAGCGGGTGGTGCTGGACAAGACCTGGCTTGACTTAAGCCTGATATTAAACGGTAACACTAGTGCGGACTATATCGTCAACCACCTCAGTCTGCCGGATTCAGGCCCCATGAATACTGTCATCCAATGGGCATCCTCTGATGAAACCGTTGTGGCCTTAGATGGAACGGTTACCCGTCCGTCCTATACAAAAGGGAATAAAACTATTAGACTTACTGCTGCAATCAGATATGGTTCGGTAACCGATTCAAAGGTGTTCCAATTGAATGCTCCGAGGCTGCCCCAAACCGAAGCCGAGGCCGTCGCAGCCGATGCGGCAGCATTACCAGCTCTTATCCTCGGTGTGAATGACTCACCATACGCAGTCACGACCGATCTGACGTTACCGCTGACGGGAGCGGAGGGTTCTGTCATCACATGGTCATCCAGCAGGCCCGATATTATCTCCGAAACGGGGCGGGTCACCCGGCCTGCCAACGAAGTGGGGCACCAGCAGGTCCTTCTGACGGCAACCCTTCTAAAAGGTGGGGCATCCCAGACAGCCGTGCTGGAATTTGTTGTTCTGGCGCTGCCTGATACAACACCGCCCGCAGTCATTGCCGTAAGCCCCGGGAACGGCGAGTCGGATGTTTCATGGGACACCCGTGAAATTACCTTTACCTTCAGTGAAAACATAACCCAGCCGAATTTGCTGCCCTCATACAGGTATCCGGTACATGGCTTCGGGATTATCTTCGATGGTCCATCCATCCCGGAGATGAGCGGCTGGATCAGCGATAACAAATTGCATATAAGCCTTTCCGGGGATATGGCTCCGGGTGAATATACTGTAAAGATTTCAAAGGGTGTCATTACCGACCTGTCGAAGAACAAAATGCAGGATGACTATACCCTTACCTTCACCGTGGAAAGCAAGCCTGCAAACCGCATTTCCATCGTTTCCTCCAGCCCGGAGGATCTTGAACGGGAATTCCCAATGGATTCCGACATCGTGATCCGTTTTGCTCATTCCGCTGTCTTCAACAGGAATAATTTCATCGAGGGCGGCAGCTTTAGCGGGATTTCTCTCCAGGTTCGCGATGGAAACAAGGTTGATATCTCCACCACGTTAAGCGGAGATACGCTTACGATTCGTCCTGAATCCGGAACGCTGCTTCCGGGTACCGCCTATGTGTTAACCATCCCTGAGGGTGTTGTGAGGGACAGATTCCAAAACCGCAGCCCCGCAAAAACCATCCTGTTTTTGACGGAAGGCGGCAATATCAGGCCGGAGATCACAGAAATCTATCCTGCCGACGGGCAGCAGAATATCGATATCGGCCAGTATCTGCAGGTGACTTTCTCTGAACCTGTGAAGGCAGGCAAGGGTAAGGTACGGCTTGCAGACAGTACAGGCCGGAATATTGAAGCAGTTCTTCAGATCAGTGAAAACATCCTGTCGGTTGAACCCCTTGTACCATTATCACCGAATACAGGGTATACTCTGAGGGTTCCCTATAATGCTGTTCAAAACAATGGAGGTCTTACCTTGCTCCAGGATCAGGTGATCTCCTTTACCACCGGGGCAAATGCACTAAGCTTCACAGGCGTATCTCCAAGAAATAAGGGAACGAACCGCACAGAACCCATTAACAGCATCATCGAACTGCAATTTTCACAGAACATTCTT
>JAEZBW010000361.1 GCA_023426765.1 Bacillota bacterium | reverse complement strand
GGCCAATGTTGCCGCAACAGTGGTTAATCTGTTGGGTTATGAAGCACCTCAGATCTGGGAAGAAACCATGATTCACATTGACAAAACCTGAGAAGTTGGGATATGATGAGAATGGTTTCACCGGACGGGAAAACTGAAGATACGCTGCCAACGCGCAGCGTCCGGTAAATCCCGCAGTTTTTCCCGATGGTATAGATGGGAGGGTTTATGCGAATACTGGGTATAGATTTCGGGGAGGCCAGGATCGGGGTAGCTGTCAGCGATCCGTTGGGAATCACGGCCCAGGCGCTTGAGACCATCCATTGGAAGGGTGAATGGAAAAAGCCTTTGGAGAGGATACGCGAACTGGTTGGTTCGTACTCCTGCAATATCATTGTGGTGGGTTTTCCGGAAAATATGAACGGCACGCTCGGTGAGCGCGGAATCAGAACCCAAAGGTTTATTGAAAAGCTGGAAGGCTTCCTGCCGGGGATAAAGGTTGTGCCTTGGGATGAGAGGCTTTCCACCGTACAATCCAGAAACGTGCTCCTCGAAATGGGGATTGGCAGCAAAAGACACAAGGAAAAAATTGATCAGCTTGCGGCATCCTTTATCCTGCAAAGCTATATGGATGCACACAGGACGGACTGAAAACACCCGTCGAATCAGCAGGAAAACCCTGCGAATGAATAGGTTTAAAGGAGGATTTAATCATGTCTGAACATAACTGCCACGAATGCGGGCATCACCACGATTGTGAGGAAATGGACAATATCATTGAATTGACCGGCGAGAATGGCGAAACCATCAAGGTTGAGTTCCTGGCCACCGTCAAAATGGACGATCAGGAGTATGCCGTTCTGCATTCTCTTGAAGAAAGCGATGATGATGATAATGGCGAAGTCATTATCATGAGAATGGAAAAAGACGGCGACGAGGACATTCTCGTAAGCGTCGAGGATGAAGACGAACTGGACAGGGCTTTTGAAGCATTCAAGCAATCGGCTTCCGATGAGTATGACTTTGAAGAAGATGATGAGGAGTTTGACGACGAAGACTCGGAAGACGACGATATCGAGTAAACCCTCATGATCACCAGACAACAAAAACAAGGCACGAAATGAACAACCTTCATCTTTGTGCCTTTTTTTACGGCCTGGAAGCGTTTACAGCCGGTATTTTTCATAAGGCAAAAGCTGGGTACAGGCTGATTGGAACAAAATATTGATCTTCACCGTCCATCCGGTATAATAAAAGTAAAGAAGAAATGCAAAAAACGCTCTGCCAATCCTGCCGGCGCTGCGGCATCATCAGCCGGGCGGCAGGCTCCTGGGCGAGATGGCACTGCCCGGGCATAGTAAGGATATTGTCTCATAACATATATAGAAGAATTGGGAAAACAACTTTTGCGGGGGTTAATCATGAAGAAGTTCAAGATCAAGCTGAATAAAAGAGGTTGGATTCTGGTTGGTGTGGGTCTTTTCTGCTTTGTGACCCTATCAACGGTGCTCATCATGGGGGCCATCCGGACGGCTAAGAACAAGCAGACCGCAGGAACGCAGACGGATATTACGCCGATGCCTTCGCCGGGGGCTGTTTCACCGTCGCCGACCGAAGCTGCCGATATCACCGTTACGCCGACACCGACTCCCGTTATACCGGCAGAGAACTTTATTTTCCCGAAGGAAGGGGTAAGGCCCATCGCCGTCATGATCGACAATGAGACCAATAAAGTGCTGCCCCAGGGCGGAATCGGAATTGCGCAAATCGTTTATGAAATCCTTGTGGAATATGGAGATACCCGCTACATGGCGCTGTTTTACAATAATATGCCCGAACTGATCGGTCCGGTCAGAAGCTCCAGACATTACTTTTTGGATTACGCCATGGAATATGACGCCATCTATACCCACATTGGATGGAGTGATTACGCCTACCGCGATTTGGATCTGTTCCAGATCGACAATATCGACGGCGTCACCAACGAGGCGGGCAGTGTTTTCTGGGATTTAACACGGGACAGAGCCAATTATCATGATTCCTATACCTCTCCGGAGAGAATCAATAAATTCCTCAGCAAAGCACAGTACTCCCAGGAGACCGAAACTCCGCTTCCTTTCACCTACCACACCGAAGACACGGATCTTCCCGAGGGTCAAAGTGCGAAGGAAGTTTTCATCAAGTACAGCACCAACAGCAATGGCGGTTTTTATTATGACTCAACCAGAAAGAACTACCAGCGCACCCGTTTAGGGGAATTCCATATAGACAGAAATACCAATGAGACCATCCGTGTGAAAAACATCCTCATCCTGCATGTGGAAACCAAAAACATCCCGCAGGATAAATACGGAAGAAAAGATGTCATAACGACCGGCACCGGGAAGGGTTACTACATCACCAACGGTCTGGCGCAGGAAATCACCTGGGAGAAAAGCTCCCGAACCGCCCAAAGCACATATAAAAACGCGAAGGGTGAAAAGATCGTTCTGAATCCGGGTCAGACATGGATTCAGATCGTTCCGCTGGACACCAGCGTAAGAATCCGATAAAGTGATATCAACCAAATACTACTGTTCATCTTCCGGTAAAGTTAGCGGGTACCGCGGATGGTTTTCAGATACTACCCGTGAACAGTAATCACTAAGCACCGTGGAGTTTGACTGTCTGGAAGTTTTTCTTTACAGTGAGATACTGCTGTGTTATAATGTTCTGCGTGACTACGGACGGTCCGCTGCCTGTTATGAGTATGCAGGCATGAACGTCTACGATATGGAGGAACTGAAATGGATAAACTGGATATTATCCGTACCCTGGAAAAGGAAAACATGAAGGAAAATCTTCCGAAGCTGTTGATAGGTGACTATGTCAAGGTTGCCGTCAAGGTTAAGGAAGGAACCCGTGAAAGGCTTCAGATCTTTGAAGGAACCATCATTGCCATGCATGGCACCGGCATACGCCGCGCCATCGTTGTCAGAAGGCTGTCCTTCGGAATTGGTGTTGAAAGGGTTTTCCCAATCCACTCTCCCAAAGTTGACAACATAGAGATTGTCCGGAGAGGTAAGGTCAGAAGGGCGAAGCTATTCTATCTGCGTGACAGAGTGGGTAAATCCGCCAGGGTTAAAGAAGATATCAAAACAAAGAAGTAATTTGCAGAAAGAGGACAGGTTGTCCTCTTTCTTACTTTATACAGCGTTTGTATTTTTGAAAGCCCCACAGAGGAAGAGCCTGAGAGATCGTAACTGGCCGACGGCTGCAGGCAAAAAACAGGTATGGAGATGATAATATGAACATTCAATGGTTTCCGGGCCATATGGCCAAAACAAGGCGAATGCTCACCGAGAATATTAAGATGGTGGACGTTGTTGTCGAGCTTTTGGATGCGCGTATCCCGAAAAGCAGCCAAAACCCCGAAATCAACGAACTGACCATGAACAAGCCAAGAGTGATCCTGCTGAATAAAAGCGATCTGGCTGATCCTGCCAAAAACAGACAGTGGAAGGAATGGTTCAATGCAGCCGGCATAGATGTGATCCATACCAATTCCATCACCGGCGAAGGCATTGCCGAACTGAAGGCCAGGCTGAAAAAGATCATGCAGCCCAAGCTTGAAAATGCGGCGGCAAAGGGCAGAATTCTGAAGCCCATCAAAACCATGATTGTAGGAATTCCCAACGTTGGGAAGTCGGCATTCATTAACAAGCTGACCGGCAAAGCAACCGCCATTACCGGTGACAGGCCGGGGGTCACCCGCAGCAAGCAATGGGTGCGCATCAACCCGGAAATTCAGCTGATGGATACCCCGGGAATTCTGTGGCCCAAATTTGAGGACCCTGACACCGGT
Source organism: Bacillota bacterium (assembly GCA_023426765.1). GTDB lineage: Bacteria > Bacillota > Clostridia > DSM-8532 > DSM-8532 > JAAYJG01. The sequence continues at coordinate 4,909 of JAEZBW010000361.1, read as the reverse complement.
TTGCATCTGGCTTTTACCGGCGCTATCCGGGATGAGATCATGGATATTCCCACATTGGGTGCGAAGCTTTTGGAAAGGCTTGCGGTTTTATATCCTGCGAACCTGTCCGAACGCTATAAACTGGAGGAGGTTCTGGGTAAAACCGGTGCCGATCTTCTCGAAGAGGCCGGACGTAAGCGGGGATGCCTTATTTCAGGCGGGGAGATCGATTATAACCGCATTGGGAATATTGTCCTGGATGAATTCCGGGCGGCAAAAATCGGTAAAATCACGTTGGAAACACCATAACCGCAGGAGGAAACCTATGAGATCGAAAATGACGGTGGCAGAAATCCGGAAAAAGGCGGAAGGGATGCCTTTGGAGCAGGCCGTGGAATGGCTTTCCGGCCTGGTGCCGGAGCAGGGTATCCAGGTGGCCGGACTTGCCGATATATATAGCAGGAAGCTACATAAACTGAATGAAGAACGCAAAAGAATAGAAAAGATGTCCCAATATGAAATCATTGCCCGCAGCAAGGGCTATGTGCATATTGGGGGAATTGACGAAGCGGGCAGGGGGCCTCTGGCGGGCCCGGTTGTGGCGAGCTGTGTGGTGCTCCCACAGGGCTCTTTTATCGAGCAGCTGAATGACTCAAAGAAGCTGTCGCCGGCAGTCAGGGACAAGCTATTTGACAGGATAAAGGCTGAAGCCCTGGATTATGGTATCGGGATGGTGATGTCTGACGAAATTGACCGGATCAACATTCTGAACGCAACCCAAAAAGCCATGCTTCAGGCGGTAGCGCAACTAAAAAATCAACCGGATTACCTGATCATCGATGCGGTAAGGCTATCCCTTCCCATCGAACAGTTGTCCATCTTCAAGGCCGACAGCCTGAGTGTTTCGGTCGCGGCGGCGTCCATACTGGCCAAGGTCACCCGGGACAGGTGGATGGAACAGGCCGGCATACAGTATCCCGGGTATGACTTTGAACGGCATAAGGGGTATGGAACCGGGGATCATATCGAGGCTATCCGCAGGAACGGATTGTGCCCGATCCATCGGCGAACCTTTACCCGACAATGGGTGGATGAGCATTTATGAAAATAACGGATTCCCAGCTAATTTCCCAGCTTTTAACGCAATATGCCAAGGGAGCGCTGTCGGTGGGAGATCACTTCACAGGCCGCATCCTTGCGATCACCGATGGGCTTCTGATGCTGCAGCTTCCTGATGGAAGCAAAGTCAACGCAGAGGTAAAGTCCGGAGCGGACTATTCTCCGGGTCAGGTGCTGCGGCTGGAGGTTCTTGATGAAGCTGAAGGCCGCCTTTTCGTGAAGGAAATGCCGGCCAGTCAGGTTCAGGCAGAAGATAAGCTGACGGATCCCGCAAGTTTTTTAAAAGCTTTGAAGCTCCCCACTGACAGCAGCCGGATGGAAATCGTGAAAGCCATGGCCGATCTGGGTGTTAAACCGTCCGCTGAAATCATTGAAAAAGCAGTACAGCTTCTTTCGACCCGGCAAATCACCGAACCCAAACAGGCCGTATTTTTACTACTGAATAAAATGGAAAACAACACGGACTATTTTCCACTTGTTAAACAACTGGATGAGCAGAGCTTTCATTTTCAGGAGAAACTGCAAAGTTTCGTAAACCGCCTTGCACAAATGGACGAAAATACAGTTTTAGCGCTGGCCGATGCCCTTGTCACCGAAAAAATTCTGGATCAACAGGATATATCTGCTTTATCGAAACAGGTTACATCTTTATTGAACACCAATACTGATGCATCTTTGATTCCGGATAAGATCCCGGCAAATGCACTGAAAACGATTCTGTTTGAACTAAACGCGATGACCATCACCACGAATCCCGAAGGGATGACGCAGCATCCGCTGGAAAAGACAGCGGATTTACAAGCGATCGATAAGCTTCTCAACCAGCTTCTTCCCGGTTATGACAAGGCCGATCGGCCCGTTCAGGAAGCACTGGTGAAAACAATCGCGGATTTTTCGATGAAAGTGAGCCAGGATAAAAGCCTGCAGCTATTAACACCCGAGAAGGCAGTACAGGTTATTCTTCGCGCAGGTCAGGATGATCTTAACAGTGTCACAGTGCGCGCGTCAGATGCGGGTCTTCCGAAAGTGGATCAATGGATTGAGCAAACAGAAAGAAAACTACAGTTGCTCAGTCAAGTCCTGACAAAGGCAGAAGGCAGCGAGGGGGAAAGGTTCCTTCCCGAATTGAGGGAACTTCAGACCGCCATTTCATTTTTCAACGATGTTACAAGCTATGAGGCCTTTGTGCAAATTCCGCTGTTATTAAAGGACAATACCACTCAGGGAGAGTTATACGTGATGAAACGGAAGGGGCCGCGAAAGCTGAATGCCGAAGACTTTTCACTGTTCCTTTCGCTGTCCACAATGAATCTGGGCACCATCGACACCTTTGTCCATGTGCAGAAAAAGAACATCATGCTTCGGGTCATGGTGGAGGATGAACGGTTTTATTCTCTGTTAACCGACCAATACAAGCCTTTGCATGAGGCGCTGAAATCGAAGGGCTTCACGCTGTATGAACTGAAGTTCGCCCCCAGAGAGGAAGGCCTGGATTTGTTCAATGGGGTGAAAAAAGCCCGGGATATCACCGAACCCAACAAAAAGATTGATATAAAGGTCTGACAATATGGAGAAAAAAGAGATCAAAAAAGCATCGGCACTGGCTTATATCCCTGGAGAAGACGGAGCCCCGAAGGTGGTTGCTTCGGGCAGAGGCGTTCTTGCCGATAAGATTCTCGAGGTGGCCAGGGCAGAAAAGATACCTGTGGTTCAGGATGCTCATCTGGCTGAAACCCTGGATAAGCTGCGCGTAGGCTCGGAAATTCCCGCCGAGCTGTACGAAGTGGTAGCCGAGGTTTTGTCCTTTATCAGCCGGGTGGATGAAGAGGCCGGCCGGAAGTTCGGTGCTTTCGGCAGCAAATGAGTCACTGAGACGGTTCTATTTGACTCAAAAATATGTTAAATTCAACAACGGAATAATATTGATTCAACAGCAGAATAAAATGGAAGGAACACCTTAATCAAATGGATCGGAAGGAAACCGGAAAGCTTGGTGAAAAGCTTGCACAGGAATACCTGAGCAGAAAAGGCTGCAAAATTCTTGCTGCAAATTATCGGGTCGGCCGTCTTGGAGAAGTCGATTTAATTGCTGCCGATGGAGAACGGATCTGTTTTATTGAGGTGAAAACGCGCACGGGAAACACCTATGGAACCCCAGCTGAGGCTGTATCCTGGAAAAAGCAGCAAACCATCCGGCAGGTTGCGGCCTGCTTTTTAAAAGCCCACGGAGCCGTAAACGCTCCAGTGCAGTTCGACATTATGGAAGTTTTGGTATCCAGGGAAGGGAAGCTGCTGGAGCTTCATTATCTTGAGCAGGCGTTCTGACGGGGGGAAGTATGCTGATATTTGATGCCCATTGTGATACGCTGACAAGGGCTGTGAATGAGGGACAAAGCCTTTCTGACAATCCTTTTCATTGGGACATCACACGAGCCCGGCGATATGATGGTTTTGTCCAGGTTCTGGCTGTCTGGCAGGATCCTTCGAAGGTAAAACCGGACTTTTCTGGTGCGATGCGCTATATATCGGAAGCTGAAAAATTACAGCTTCGGGATCCGCATTTGAAGCTGTGCAGAAATGCTGCCGAAATTGAGAGCGGCCTTAAGGATAAAAAGATATGCGGACTTCTCGGCCTTGAAGGCGGGGAATGCCTGGAAGGGAAACTGGAAAACCTGAACTTGTTTTATCAGGCCGGAGTTCGGGTGCTCACCCTGACCTGGAACCATGCCAATCGTTTGGGAGACGGTGCTGAAGAACCGCAAAACAGGGGATTGACGCCTTTCGGGCGGGAGGTTGTGCGATGGATGCAGCAGCACGGAATGATCGTGGACATTTCCCATGCCGGTGAAAAAACCTTTTGGGATTGCATCGACATGGCCGAAAGACCAATCATCGCTTCCCACTCCAACGCCAGAAAGCTTTATGATCACCCCAGAAACCTGCGGGATGAACAGCTGCAGGCCATCGCAAAAACCGGCGGCGTCATCGGCATCAATTTCTACACAAACTTCATCGGGCCCCCTGATAAGTCTGAACTGGACGATCTCATCCCACACATTGAACATATTCTGGGAAAAGCCGGTGAAGACGCGGTGGGTCTTGGTGCGGATTTTGACGGCATGTACAGCCTTCCCGCCCCGATGACCGGCGTCGAAAGCCTGGATGCTCTTTTCAACCAACTGGCTCGGTTGAATTATCAGGACAAACTGATTGAAAAAATAGCAGGGATCAATTTTCTCCGGGTATTTCGTCATGCTTTGGAACAGACTGGGAATCATAAAAACAAATGAATTCCGGGGAACTTATTTTCAAATGAAACAATCCTAACAATGTAAGCGTAAAGGACAAAAGGAAAAGCATGGATAAAGCAAGAGAAACCGCATTGAAGGCCTTGACCGAGATAGAAAAGAAGGATGCCTATTCCAACCTCGTGCTGAAAAAGAACCTGCGGGAGGGCAATTTGGATGCCCGGGACAGGGCTTTCGTCACAGAACTGGTATATGGAACCGTCACCCGGAGGCTGACCCTGGACTGGGTGATCTCGCGTTTCTCGAAAACGAAGCTGTCCAAGCTTTCACTGTGGGTTTTGCAGATTTTACGGATGGGTGTTTATCAGCTTTTGTTTCTCGACAGGGTTCCCCCATCAGCCGCTTGCAATACGGCGGTAGACCTTGCCAAAAAGTATGCGGGGGCTTCCAGCGGCTTTACCAATGCGATTTTAAGAAATATTTCCCGGCAAAAGGACGGCATCGACCTGCAGAAGCCTCAAACCGGTTCATTATCCGGCGATCTGTCGCTGCAATTTTCATTT
>JAEZBW010000358.1 GCA_023426765.1 Bacillota bacterium | reverse complement strand
ACATGCGCACGCCCCGATTTTTCCTCGCTTCGGCTCTAGTCTCGGCTTTGGCCGCCGCCGCCCTGACTCTCTCCGCCGCCCCGGCCCTGGCCCACTTCGGCATGGTCATCCCGTCCCAGGACACGGTGGCCGACAAGGCCAAGGCTAAGGTGGATCTGACGGTTTCCTTTTCCCATCCCATGGAAGGCAACGGCATGGACATGGCCAAGCCCAAGGCCTTCGGCGTCGTAGACAACGGCCAGAAGACCGATCTGCTGCCGGCCCTTAAACCGGCCAAGGTCATGGACCACGCCGCCTGGACCGCTGAGTACACCTTCAAAAAGCCGGGCGTGGGCACCTTTTTCCTCGTGCCCGAACCGTATTTCGAGCCGGCCGAGGATAAATTCATCGAACACCTGACCAAGGTGACGGTGCCGGCTTTCGGCGAGGAAGAGGGCTGGGACGCGCCCGTCGGGCTGGCCGCCGAGATCGTGCCGCTGACCCGCCCCTTCGGCAACTATGTGGGCAATGTCTTCACGGGCAAGTTGCTCGTTGACGGCAAGCCGGCCGCCGACGTGCCGGTGGAAGTGGAATTCTACAACAAGGACAAAACCTACGAGGCCCCGAGCGAATACATGACCACCCAGGTGGTCAAGACCGACGCCAATGGCGTTTTCAGTTATGCCGTGCCCTTTGCCGGCTGGTGGGGCTTTGCCGCCCTGGTCGATGCGCCCGAGACCATCCAGAAGGACGGCGCGGCCAAAAAGGTCGAGCGCGGGGCGGTGTTGTGGGCCAAGTTCGTTGAACCCAAGCGCAAGAAGAAGTAAAACGGCGCGCTTGCCCGGGGACGAAATCGTTTCGTCCCCGACCGCCGCCTAACCGGACAAGGACGCCATGCATATTTCCGAAGGAGTGCTTTCCGGGCCGGTGCTGGCCGGCGGCTGGGCCTTGTCCGCCGTCGGCGTGGGGCTGGGACTCAAGCGCCTGGACTACGACCGGCTTATGACCGTGGCCATCCTGTCGGCCGCGTTTTTCGTGGGGTCGCTTATCCATGTGCCCATCGGGCCGGTAAGCGCGCATTTGATCTTAAACGGGCTGCTTGGGGCCATCCTCGGCCCGGCCGCCTTCCCGGCCATCGCCGTGGCCTTGCTGCTGCAAGCCGTGCTCTTTCAGTACGGCGGGCTGATCGTCCTTGGGGCCAATGTGTTCGACATGGCCGGGCCGGCCGTGGCTTGCGCCTTCGCCTTCGGTCCGCTTTTGCGCCGCGCCGGTAAGGCTCGGGCCGTGGGCGCGTTTTTTTGCGGATTTTTCGCCGTGCTCTTGGCGGCGCTGCTCACGGCCTGCGCCCTGGCCCTGTCCGGCGAAGGCTTTGTGGCCACGGCCAAAGCCATTGTGGTGGCCCATGTGCCCATCATGCTGGTAGAAGGGGCCGTCACGGCCATGGCCGTGGGCTTTCTGGCCAAGGTCCGGCCGGAACTGCTGGCCCAGGCCCCGACCCGCTAACGATCCAGGAGCTTCCGTGAACAACATTTTTCTGCACCGGCTGAAGTCCGTTGCCGCCTCCCTGGGCCTCCTGGCGGTCCTGGCCGGGCCGGCCTTGGCCCATCGGGTCAACGTCTTCGCCTATGTCGAAGGGGATGAAGTCGTGGTGGAATGCAGCTACAGCCGCTCGGAACGAGTGCGTTTCGGCGACGTCGAAGTCTTTGACGCCGTGACAGGCGCGGCTCTTCTGACTGGCAAGACCGACGAGAAGGGCGAGTTCCGGTTCCCGGTGCCCCCGGCCGTACGCGCGGCCAAGGCCGACCTGCGCGTCGTCCTCAAGGCCGGGGAAGGGCATCAAAACAGCACCGAGGTCAAGGCGGCCGAATACCTGTCCGCCGCGCCGGCCGTCGCTCCGGGAGCCGGAGCCGGTCCGACGACAACGCCTGCCGCGTCCGCTCTCCCAAGCCCATCGAACGCGCCTGTCGCCGCCGCCGGACCGGTCGCCGTCACGGCTGCTCCTGTTCAGCCTGGGGGGCCGTCCATGGGGCAGGGTGCCGTCGCCCCGGCCTTGGACGCCGCCGCCCTGGAGCGCATCGTGGAAGCGGCGGTGGAGAAAAAAATCGCGCCGCTTCGGGCCATCCTCGTTGCCGAAAAGGAAAAAGGCCCGGGACTAACTGAAATCATCGGTGGTCTGGGCTGGCTTGTTGGACTGGCCGGCATCGCCGCCTATTTCGCGGCCAAGGGCAAAAAGCCGCGCCCATGATCGACGAACCGCTCGCCCGGGGCGCGTCGCCCATCCATGCCCTGGACGCCCGCTGTCGGCTGGCCGCCTGCCTGCTCCTGTCCCTGCCGGCTGCCCTGGCCCAGGGACTGGCCGCGCCGCTGGGCATCCTTGGCCTCGGGCTTCTGCTGACACTCCTTTCCCGGCCGCCCTTTGGCGTCGTGTTGCGCCGCACGGCGGCGGTCAACGTCTTTGTCGCCTTCCTGTGGCTCTTCGTGCCGGCCGCCACGCCAGGCGAGCCGGTCTGGACATTCCACGGCCTGACCGTCACCCGGGAAGGCCTTGACCTGGCTTTGCTGGCCACGGTCAAGGCCAACGCTGTTTTTTTCTGCGTGCTGTCGCTCCTGGCCACCATCCCGGCCCCGGCCTTGGGCCGGGCCATGACGGCCCTGGGCGTGCCGGCCAAGTTCTCCTTCCTTTTCGTCTTCACCTACCGCTACCTGCACGTCATCGCCGAGGAGTACGGCCGGCTGGTCATCGCCGCCCGGCTGCGCGGCTTTGCCCCGGCGTCCAATGGCCGCACCTACCGCACCTACGCCGCCCTTTTGGCCATGGTGCTGGTGCGCGCTTACGACCGCTCCCAGCGGGTATATCAGGCCATGCTGCTGCGCGGTTTCCACGGCAGGTTTCCCAGCCTCGACCGATTCCGCGCCGGCTGGCCGGATAGGGTCTTCCTCTGTCTCATGGCGCTTGCGGCGGCTTTGGCGGCCTACGGCGACTGGATTTCAAGGAGCGGACATGCCTGAGCCGTTGCTCGCGTTGGAAAAGATCACTTTCGCCTATCCCGCCGCCGCCGACCCGGTGCTGGACGCCCTGGATTTCACCTTCTCCCCGGGGCAGCGCATCGGCCTTTTTGGCCCCAACGGCTCGGGCAAGACGACCTTGCTCCACGTCATGATGGGCCTGGCCCGGCCCCAAGGCGGCGTCGTGCGCTACAAGGGCCGCGAAGCCCAAACCGAACGGGATTTCCGGGAGGTGCGCCTGGGGATCGGCATGTTGCTGCAAAACGCCGACGACCAGATCATCTATCCCACCGTCCTGGACGACGTGGCTTTCGGACCGCTCAACCGGGGCCTGGCCCCGGACGCCGCCCGGGAGCTGGCCGAACGGACCCTCTCGCTGCTTGGCCTGGACGGCTTTGCTGATCGCCTGGCCCATAGGCTCTCCGGGGGCGAAAAAAAGCTCGTGTCCCTGGCCGGGGTGCTGGCCATGGAACCCGAAGCGCTGCTGCTGGACGAACCGACCGGCGGCCTGGATCCCGAGACCCGTGAGCGGTTGGTCGCCATCCTCGGCCAGCTGGCCAAACCCATGATCATCATCTCCCACGATTGGGATTTCCTGGCCCACGTCACCGACACCTACTATTCCATTGAGCACGGCCAGCTCGTGCACGATCCCGACTTCGTACTCCACCGCCACGTCCACGGCCACCCCTTGGGAGACCGGCATCACCATCATCATTAAAATAAATAAAACAGGAAGATGCCTCCGGCGGCCTGGGGGCTAAGCCCCCCGGACCCCCTGAATGGGAAAAAGGTAAAGGGGGTTCGACGCGAATGGCTCTCCGGCGGCTGTGGGTGCATGAGCCGCCCGCGCCAGAAAGGTTTCCAAGGGCAAGGGGAGCAATCGCGGGGCGAAAGGGCGGTTGCCGCGACAGACGGCCGGGCGGAGGTCGCGAGAGCCGGAGAGCTTTGCTGGAATGAAAAAGGGCGGGGCCGGCTGCGAAGCCTGCTCCGCCCTTGGCGTTTCGTCGTATGGTCGCCTAGTCCAGGCCAAGCTGGGCCAGCAGGTCGTCCACGTCGCCCTGTTTGACGTCGGACTGCGGCCCCTTGAGCTCGGAGACCTTCTGCTTGGCCTCGGCCTTGAGGTCCTC
>JAEZBW010000352.1 GCA_023426765.1 Bacillota bacterium | reverse complement strand
TATCCCATGGGTTTTCCGAAATGACCATAAGCCCCTGCTGCAAATCTGTAATGCCTGCAAAGGGCATTGTCGCCTTATATCCCCACAGGTAAAACTCATTGAAGGGAGCCTTTTCCACAGCCGGAATCAATAACCCTTCGGCATACGGGATCACAAAGTATTGCTCTCCATTGCCAGGGGTTTGTACCTCCAGAAGAATCGGTTCGTTCATTTTATGCTGGTTTGTCACTTCCAGCGTCAGGCTTACAGCGCTTTTATCGACCCTGACAGTAAGCTGAATGGGGTTGTACCAACCTCTTGCCGGATCGACAGGATATGTTCCGGTTAACAGCAAACCTTCTGAAAAACTGCTTCTGCTGTCAAACGTGATTTTTTGATCCAGTTGAACCGAGTAAGCCCTGTCGGTGCGGTAATCCCGGATATTCAGCGATGAATTCTCCGCATCATAAAGGAACCCTACGTTCTGAATCAACAGCTTTGACTGAGAAACACCCTTAAACAGAAGTAAGACAGCTAAAACACCGGTAAATATGATAACAATTGCCGTTCGCTTCATAACATACAACTACCGTACTGATTGAATGTTTTGTTCCGCCTTCCACAAAGCCCACATAGTAATTTCATGCGATTACTAATTCGATTGAATGCCCGAATTATGATATAACCCTGTCGTAGAATTTATTCTCAATCAGCTGGTATTTCCCCTTTATTTTATGAGCCACCACCCAGCAGGCCGGAACCCAAAGCCGTTGCTTCATGGCAGGAGCGGCGCTTCCAATCATCCAACAGTTTTGGCTGCAATGTTTCACCTGTTCGCGTACCTTGCGAGCCATTTCAGAACTCCAAATCTCATCCCAGGTCTGATCATGCAGATTTCCCATCGACATTCGTTCTGTGCTGCCATTACAGGGCATGATATGTCCGTAAGGGTCCATAAAAAATCCGTTGGTTCCCATCTCGCAGGGCAGCAGCCGTTTATTGCCGTATAAATAATTCACCAGGCCATGGTTAAAATACGCCCTGAACCATTTCTTCGGCGATCCGGATTTCAGAAGAGCATTGATCAGATCTTCAAAGGCTTTTGCAACCTTCATTTTGTTATGTATCACATTGTCGGTTTTCCTGAAGTAGAACGAGTTGTGCAGAGTTGCTGTTGCGAACTCCATGCCGTATTTGTCTGCGATCTCATAAAGCTTCAGCAAATCTGCTGCGTTTTGTTCCTGAACGGTCATTCCAAAGCCCACATCGGGATGCTTCCTCTGAACAAGCTTTTTCAATGTGCCAAAGCCCCGGGCGAAACCTTCCGGAATGCCGCGGATTGTATCGTTGGCCTGTTGAAGCCCCTCAATACTAATCCGGATGCCAATGTCAGGAAACTCATCGCAAAGCGAGAGAATTCTTTCCTGAAAGTAGCCATTTGTGGAAATCACGATACGGTTTGTTTTTTTGTAAACCTCCCGGACAATTTCAGGAAGATCCTGGCGAATAAAGGGTTCCCCACCGGTGATATTGGTGAAATCCATTTCGGGCAGCTTTTGAAGGATGTCAGGAGCAAATTCTTCAGAGGGTTTTGTGGGGTGCTTCCAGCAGTCGCACATATTACACCGCGCATTGCAGCGGTAGGTCACAATGATGGAACCATACAGTTTTCTTCCGGACATTTTACTTCCTCCTGATTGGTGAGATCTGAACGGGGAAAGAGCGATTTTTACCGATTGATCTTATGGGCTTTGTCTTTGCAGGCGGGAGTTCAATGAGCGTTACGTGAAATGTGCGCCAAAACACGGGCACTGCAGTGGGAGTGTTCCTCGACTGAAGCCTGTGGTACACTCACATTCTGCTCGTTTTAATGCAATCCGTTGTTGAAGTGGGAAAAGCAGGTTTATGCTTTCTGAACCTTATGGCCTATTTTCGCAGAATGGGTATTTTTTTGCTCTGAGACCTGCCTGTATATGCCGAGCAATTGATCATAATATTTATCAATAGAGAACTGGCGAACTTTTTGGATGCATTTCATCGAGAAATCCTGAAGAATGGATTGATTGGAATACAGATAGCTGATCTTTTCCTGCAGGTCTTGCGCGTTCCCCGATTCAAACAACAAACCGTCCACATGATTCTGAACCAGCTCCGGAATACCCCCGATATTGGCTCCGATGACAGGGGTGCCGACCGCTTGTGATTCCAGAACCGACATGGGGCAATTTTCATACCACTGGGAAGGATAAACTGAAAACATAGCTTTGCGAATCAGCGTATTCAGCTCCTTTCCGGTTAGAAAGCCTCTGAACTCCACATTGGGGCCTGCTGCTTTCCGAAATTCCTCTTCATCCTCTCCCCTGCCGGCAATCACAAAGCGGATGTGACCAAGCATTTTAGCGGCCTGAAGCAGCGTACTGACCCCCTTGATCTTTGACAACCTGCCGAAATACAGAACGTAAGGATCTTTTTCCGTTTCTGCGAGGTTTTTGTCGGGGGAGAAAAAATTATGCAAAACCACAAGGTTGTCATTGCGATAACCCATTTCCCTCATTTTCCCTGATAAAAATTGGCTGGGTGAAATAAGTCGGCTGACTTTTCCATAAGGATTCATCAGTTGATACAGATAGCTTCCAGTGGCAGCCAGAGCGCTTTTAACCAGTGAACCATGCACACATTTGTGCAGGACGCAATTGAAAAACCTGCCGCCCCGGCACTTTTCACAGGTTTTCAGGGTGTCAAACCGGAAAAGAGAATAGTTTGGGCAAACCAAAATGGCATCATGCAGCGTCTGGACAACCGGCACCTTTTGTCTGAAGCATTCATACAGGATGGATGGTGTTAATTGATAATGGTAGTTGTTCAGGTGAACGATGTCGGGCTTGAAGGCGTTAATGGCTTTACGGATCTTCGCTTTGGCCTCTGCCGACCAGAGAACCCTGAAAGGATACAGGAACCGGGACAGTGAAGGGGTGTGAAAATCCATGTTTTTAACCATATACTCGGGGTTTACAAGGTTTTCGGGATGCTCCATGCCGAAGAACCTTATCTCGTGCCCCATCTTCTCCAGGTATTCGGACAGCTGAAACATATAGGTTTCGCTGCCGCCATTCGGATACAGGAATTTATTCACCATCAGAATTTTCATAGCATTCCTTTCATTTACCGAGGAACCTGGGCCCCGCCCATGGTAAATCCATGGTAAATCACGCTCCTGGTTCCTGAACCAGGGGACTTGGGTTCGTGCTTTTAACCTGAATAGCCTGACCGCGGGAAAGTCGTTCCTGGCTGGTTGAACAAAAACTGTCGCAGAGGGTTTGGGTTGTGAGAACACCCATGAAAAGCATCAGTTCTCTTTCGCTGAGAACGTTTTTTTCAAAGGCCTTGTTCAGGAAGGATTCAATGGTTTCAGGTTTGAAAATGTTAAACTTTTTCAGCATATCGGGGCTAAGGATATACTGAAAATAAGGATCCTGTAAAATCTTCTGCACCGCCACCGGAGCGCGGTAAGGGAATTTCTTGCGCCGCAGAATCTCCTGCGGCAGATATTTTTCGGCAACTCGCCTGACGATGTATTTCTCGGTCAAACCCCTTATTTTCAGCCTGTCTTCCAGGCTCAGAGCGAAATCTACCACATCGCTATCCAAAAAGGGATACCTGCATTCCACGCTGTTGGCCATAGCCATCCTGTCACCTTGTGTGGACAGCAAATACCTTTCCAGAAATATCATGATCTCCAGCTGCTGCGCCTTCTGCACTGCCGTATATTCCTTATAGCCACCGGGCAGGTAATCCCACAGTGCATCATGGTTTCGTATTTCATCAAAGGCATTGATTTCATCGGTCAGGAAAAGCTTAAAGAACCCGGAACCACCCCATCTGGACAGATGGGACCCAAACTCGCCTTCATGGCGCACACTGTTGTAATACAGTGATAAGGCCTGGGCTGACATGTTCTTCAACCCCGGAATGAATTGGTTGATCTTTTTATACAGCAGCCCCCGGTAACTGGACGTAGGATCCTTCCTGCAGAAACTCCTGATTTTTACCTCGCGGAAAAGATCATACCCACCGAAAAACTCGTCGGATCCCTCGCCGGTGATGACCACGCACCGATCATTCCCATGCACCCATGACGAAAGCTTCATCATCGGCAGTGGACCGGTCCTTAGAAACGGAATTTCGGCATGAATGACGCAGCGCTTTAAAAGGCGGATAAAATCATCCTCACTGAAGGTGACCGAATGATGACGGGTTCCCAGATCCCCGGCCATGACCTGTTGATAGTGGGACTCATCATAATCGGGATTATCGAAAGAGATGGAAAAGGTATTAATACTCCTGTTGTAATGCTTTGCGGCGATGGCACAGGTGAGGCTGGAATCCAAACCTCCGCTGAGATAAGCTGATATTGGAACATCCCCCATCATCCGCTTCCCAACAGCCCGGATTAAAAGCGCTTCCAATTCATCAGCCGCATCGGCGGCACTTCGGATCACACCTTGCCTGAACTCAAGCTGCCGGAACCTTTCCACACGGATCTCACCATTTTCATAAGACATCCATTGACCAGGCAAAAGTGTACGAATGCCTTCAAATATCGAATCCTCGCTTGTAGGCGCCCAGTATGTCAGCACTTCATGCAGCACCCTGCCCGAAAGTCTGGGTATGATGTCCCCCAGCAATAAAACTGCCTTGATTTCCGATCCGAAAATAAAGTCATCCTTTTGTCTGGCATAAAACAACGGTAGTTTCCCTATTCTGTCCCTGGCCAAAACCACGCGATGCTTGTTATCGTCCCAGATTGCAATGGAAAACTGGCCGTCCAGCCTGTCAAACATCTCGCTGCCATATTCCTCAAACAGGTGTGGCAGAACAGCCGTATCGGACCTGTTTGTGATCCGGTGCCCCCTAAGCTCCAAGCCTTTTCTCAATTCCATATGGTTGAATATTTCACCGTTAAAAATCACTGCAATGGTTTGATCCTCATTGAAGGCCGGCTGCTGGCCATGCTGCAAGTCCACGATGGAAAGCCTGGAATGAGCGAATCCCATGTTGCCCGTCGTGTATACCGAACTGTCATCAGGGCCGCGGTGGGCCAGAATCTGGGCGGCGGTTCGTAAAAGGCTTGCTTCAACAGGTGCTTTTCCAATGATCCCTGCTATCCCACACATAGTTCAGCCTCTCTTAATGCAGCGCGCTTGATTTTCCCATTGGTTGTCCTGGGAATTTCGGGAATAGCCTGAATAATCGCCGGCCTTTTGAAGGGCGGAAGCACATTTCTTATATGCTCATGAATACTTTCAATCGTTATCCTCCCATCGGTTACGACAAATGCCTTGATACAGACTTCCCCATTCTGTATGGCCTCAATGACGGCGGACTCGAATACTCCGGGAATCTTATCAAGGCAGCATTCAATTTCCATGGGGCTGATCCGGTGGCCAAGATATTTGATGATGTCATTGTTTCTTCCCTGAATGTAAATAAAACCGTCCCGATCCACGGTGGCGATATCACCGGTATGCAGCCAGCCATTTTGAAGAACCGCTTTGGTTCCTTCCTCGTCCTGCCAGTATCCCTGCATGATATTCGGACCCCTGGCCAGAATTTCACCGGTTTCACCAGGTGCAACCTGACCTCCCCGCTCATTTACGACCTTCAGCTCCACATTGTTGATTCCTTTTCCCACCGAGCCCGATTTTTGCGCAAGAAGCTCGCAGGGCAGATAACTGAGCCTGGCTGATGCTTCGGTTTGTCCGTACATCACGAATATTTTCAGCTCAGGATACACCTTTTGAAGCTGCTGCAGGATATTATAGTTTGTTGCCTCACCGGCAAAGGTGATATATTCCAACCCGGAGAAACCCAGATTTTCAAGGGGAGCAGCCTTCAGCAGCAGATTCAGGTATGAACCGACCGTTGAAAAGCCGGTTGGTCTGTAGTTTTTCAGGCTTTCGATCACTTTTACCGGAAATGCTGCATGGTTTTCCAGGATCAATGTACCTCCCGATGCGATATGGGTTAACAGCAGAGAATTCCCATAGGAATAGCTGAACGCGATGGTAACCAGCACTGAATCCTCATGGGTTAGATGGAGATAGTCGAGAATGGAATACGTATTGGCCAGAAGGTTTCCGTGACTGAGCATAACCCCCTTTGGCGTGGCCGAAGTGCCAGACGTAAAGATGATCATTGCGGTCTTGGCATTGTTGCCGGTGTTATATGGGATGCAGTCACCGGTAAATTCAATTCCAGATTTCCATTGAACCAGGTCTTGCAATACCCTGACTTTTTCCGTATCCTCCTGTGAAAAGCCGTTCATCAGGGCCTTGTCGGCAAGTATCAGAACCGGCTCGGTGACATCGATAATATATTTTAAATGATGGAGATTATTTGCAGCATTCACCGGCACCGCTACGGCATTCAGTGCGGCAACCGCAAAAAAAGCCGCAATGTATTCGCTGCTGTTTTTAAAATAGAGAATCACCCTGTCCCCTCGCCTTACCCCTTCATGGTATAAGGTGAACATCAGGGACTGAACCTCATGAAGCATTTCACGATAGGTCACCTTACCAGCAGGTGAAACCACACAGAACTGATCCGGGTAATTTGCAGCGCTTCGGTATAAAAGCTCAACAATATTTTCCATTCAATCATTCCCTTTCTCAATAACGTCGTGTCTAAAATTGAATTATTGTCGTTCTTATAAAACTTTGACAGGGAGTTATCCACCTGTTTCGGGTTAGCG
>JAEZBW010000341.1 GCA_023426765.1 Bacillota bacterium | reverse complement strand
GCTTATACCTTTACCATCGAGAATCGTCAATACCTTTGACAACCCTCCCGGTTTATCCTCCACTTCGATGGCGATCACATCATTAATGCTGACTGCAAACCCACTCTGATCCAGAACCTGGCGGGCTTTGTCGGGCTGATTGACAATAAGCCGCAGAATGCCGAAATCGGTGGTATCTGCAATGGATAACGCACTGATGTCGATATGGTTTTTCCCAAGGATCTGCGTAACTTCTGCAAGCCTTCCCCGTTTATTTTCAAGAAAAATTGAAATCTGTTTAATCAACATATTCTCCCCTCCGAACTGTTCTATCCTTTATCACCATTATAAACCAATCTGCCGGATAGAGGCAAGGACATCTTGGATATTGTTTCCGTCTTGTCTTTCGTCACCAAAATCACCCAAATCACCCGCTAGCTCCATTGGGGTGTGAACTGTCATAGATCAAACAGGGCCCTCTCCGTTTCCGGAAAAAGGCCCTGTTTTTTGAGCTATGGGGAATAGCTTTTAAACTGAAATATTTAAGGCAGGTATAGCTTCTGACCTGCGTATATGGTTGCATCTTCAAGCTGATTGACTTTCTTCAGATCATAAACATACTTGCGTATATCTGTATTCCCTGCGTTTTGCTGTGCAATATCCCATAGTGTGTCGCCAGGCCTGACTGTGACCTCACGGCATTCCGACCCTTCATTTCCCGCCGCGGCTGCAACGGAGCCGGCGATCATGATGGCGATAAACAACATGAACAGGAATGTAAAAAACCTTTTTTTGTTGCTTAACTGATATTTCTTTTTCATGTAAACCGCCTCCTGAACAAATGTTCTGTAATCATTTTATCGAACATCCGTTCATTTGTCAAGCGCTTTCCGAACATTTGTTTGACATTTTTTTTATGTATGGTATAATAAACCTAAAAGAGTAAGGATTGCGAGGGGTTTGGAATGAGATACAAGGATACGGACAAGAAAAAAAAGATATTGGATTTTGTCAACAGACAGGTACAGGAAAAGGGTTATCCCCCGTCTGTTCGTGAAATCTGCAAAGCTGTAGGCTTTAAGTCCACTTCAACCGTTCACGCATACTTATCCAGCCTCGAGGGGGAAGGGTTAATCGCCAAAGACCCCACCAAAACCAGGGCCCTGAAAATTATTGATGAAAGCTGTAAAAGCCTTGAAGGGTATATCTCCGATCATGAAATTGAAAACATTCCGATTCTTGGGCGTGTTACAGCCGGGCAGCCCATCCTCGCCGTTGAAAACGTGGAAGACACCTTCCCGATCCCGGTTGAATATCTGGAAAATTCAACAACCTTTATGCTGCGGATTAAAGGCGACAGCATGGTCAATGCCGGCATTCTCGACGGCGACTATGTGGTGGTCAAGCAGCAGAGCACTGCCATGAACGGGGACATCGTCGTAGCGCTTATTGAAGATGAAGCAACCGTTAAAACCTTCTACAAGGAAAAGGATCATTATCGTTTGCAGCCCCAGAATGATGCGTACAAGCCCATCATCGTCACCGAGAACCTCTCCATTCTGGGAAAGGTCATCGCCCTGTTCAGAAAGTTTAAATAAGGTTCCCCGGAATAGCTCCTTCGCTTCGCTCAGGATGACAGGCACTGTCGCGCAGGGCCTGTGGCGCGGAAGGATCCTCGATTGAAGCCGACGATACATTCCCGATTTACGCGATTTATGTGTAACACGTTGCGGGTTTTGGGCTATAAGTTCCGAAAATATACATCATCAGGGCAGAACCGACCGTTCTGCCTTTTTGCTTTCTTCATACCGTTATACATGAATTGTTTCAGTACTGGCATCCGTAATCTCAACCCTGGGATCGGCCTCAATAAAATCCATAACGCTCGACAGCATACTGTCTGCATGGCCTGCCTCATTGGAAACGCAGGAAAACCCCATTTCGCAGTTGTTCCATTCATCCTGACGTCCGGTTTCGGCAGCGGAGACATTGAACTTCGCCCTTATTTTCGCAAGAATGCTTTTAATCACGCTTCTTTTGTCCTTCAGGCTTGTCATCCCACCGATATGCAGGGTAATATTCAAAATACCGACAACCATGGTTGCTCCTCCAGTTCAGGTTAAAATGCGGCAGACCGTTTCCTCTAATATTAATGCAACAGCAGATTTTATGCAAGGTTAACGTGTTCCGTGAAATATTTGTGTTACAACATGGCGGTTTAGTGGAATATCATCATTAGATGTTCTTAGGAGGAATTACTTTGCCTTCAGTATTAATCATTGACGACGAATCCGCGATTCTCGACAACCTTCAATTCAACCTGGAGCTGTATGGCTTCACCGTATGGAAAGCACCTAACGGTGCTGAAGGTATTGCCTTGTTCGAGAAGCATACCGATTCCATTGATGCGGTGATCACCGATATGAAAATGCCCGGTTTAACCGGACTGGATGTTGTGAAAAGAATCCATGCCCTCCATCCCGATATCGGCATCATCGTGCTGACAGGCCATGGAGACATGGAAAATGCCGTTGCATCGATGCGGGAAGGTGCATTCAATTACCTGCAAAAGCCCTTTCAGATGGAGAATCTGGTGCTCAGTCTCGAAAACGCCATCCAGAAAAAAAACATTCTGCTTGAGAACAAAAGGCTGCAGGAGGATTTGATCGAAAAAAACCGTTATTTGCAAGGCCTGCATGACTCTGCACAATTAATCCTGATGAAATATGCCCCGTTGAACCTTCCCAAGTTCACCGCCTGTGAAACGGCCTACATCTACAAGAGCTGTGACAAAGTCGGCGGTGACATGCTGGATGTTTTTGAATCGGGCAATTACCTGTTTTTCTATGTTTTTGACGTCTGCAGTCATGGCATCCTGGCTGCCGTAAACTCCATCATCATTAAAGCTTATTTCTGCAAGTTAAAAAATTATCAGGCCGATATGGATATCGCGGTCAACTTAAAGAATGACTTCCAGGATTTAAACCTGGAATTATGCAAAAATACCCTTTCAGGGATCTTTGCCACCGTTTTCGCAGGCTGCATTGATAAAAGAACAAATCAGCTGTACTATATTTCCGCCGGACATATCGATCAATACCTTGTGAAGAACAATGTTCTTGTTCCACTGTCTTCCTCGGGAACCATCCTGGGATCGTTTGAAAATGCCCGCTATGAAGTTAATCAATATCATTTGTCCGCGGGTGACAAGCTTCTGCTGTTTACCGATGGTTTGCCGGAAACCTGGGAAAGAAAGGCGTCCTGCCGCTCCTTTATAAACCTGCTGGAAAGTGTGAAAGCAGAGCCGGTGGATAAAATGATTGAACGGATCAACAATGAAGTCGTAACGGCTTCAGACGAAGCCCCTGATGACGATCTCACCATCCTCGCACTAGCGGTAAATCCGCGTGAAAACCCGCAGGGAGAAGACGAATGAAATACTCCAAAGAGAAAATTCTTGAGAAATTCATGCTGATCATCGTGGAGATCGCGCATGTCATCAACCAAAAACAGGATCTGGATGCCATGCTTCTGAAAATTCTGAAGCTGCTTCAGGATTATCTGGATATCCCATCAGCCTTCATCTGTCTGCATGACAACATGTCAAAAAGCCTTCAGCTTTTTTCCCAGGTTGGTTTGGATACCCGCCTGTCTGCCTGCTGTTATCCAAAAACAAAACAGCCCTGCAGGCAGATTTTCTCGGCAAAGTGCCATGATTCGTACATCCATTGCACCACATACAGTGAAGATATCCCCCGTGACGAGCTGATTCGCAATAACCTGTTCAAGTCCGGCTTCCCGGAGGATATGTGCATGATACATATTCCCATTCTGTCAGATATCGAGATCCTCGGGCTGCTGCATGTGCTGATCCCTGAAAAGCATAAACGGCTCTTCCTGGATGAAACACCCATTCTGAATCTGGTTGCTGGCAAAATCGGGGCCGGTTTGAAACGCAAGCAGCTTGAACGGGAATTGCAGCAGTATGCCGAAAATCTTGAAAAAACCGTCAAACGCAGAACAGACGAGCTGCGGGAAAAGGACCTGCAGCTGATACAATCGGGTAAACTGGCCACCCTGGGTGAAATGGCCACCGGTATCGCCCATGAAATCAATCAGCCCCTTGGCGCTATCAGCCTGATTGTGCAGGGGCTTCAAAAGGCGAAGGAGGTCGGCAAGCTCAATGATACGATGCTGAGCGATAAACTGAAGTCCATCCATTCTCAGGTGGATCGGATCAATAAGATCATTCAGCATCTGAGGGTTTTTGGCCGAAATTCCAGCATCACCGAGGATAAAATCAATATCAACAAACCCATGACCGATGTGTTTGATCTGATTGGACGCCAGTTGGAGCATCATTCGGTATCGGTGGAATTTTACCTGAATTCCGGTCTGTTTGTTCTTGCTGAAGCAACCCGCCTGGAGCAGGTATTCCTGAATATCATCGGCAATGCCCGGGACGCTTTGGACGAGCAGGAAAAAACCGTGAACCAGTTCCGGCAAATGAGCAATCCGCCCGCGTGGGTGATGAACTGGGAGAAAAAAATCATCATCCGGTCCTATCACCGGGCGAACCGGGTGATCGTCGATATAGAAGATAATGCGGGAGGAATCCCGAAGCATATTCTGGATAAAATTTTCGAACCTTTTTATACGACAAAGGAAGTTGGTAAGGGTACCGGGCTTGGCCTGTACATTTCCTATGGAATCATACATGAACTGGGCGGTGAAATACAGGTGAACACGACACCCGGTGTCGGCTCGGTGTTTTCGGTCATACTCCCCGCAGTCGCGGAATAAACCTGCAAAGCCGAAGCTTTGACCCCGGACTTCGGTCAATTAATTTTCTTCGAAAACCAAAACCACTATTTTATGAAGGTATGCTGCTGGCAGAGCTGCGAAGATCCCCAATCACATTACCCGAAAATTAAAAAGCCCCCGTTTCAAGTAACGGAGGCTTATTCAATGTCCAATTACGTTAATCCAGTTCTTCTAAAAGCTTCAGCTGTGCGTGAATATTCGTACTGATTTTCCCCCTGTATACGGCAAAATCCTTTTTCAGCCGTTCGGCTTCAAACTGGATGCGGATGACCTCGCGGTTGGCTTCCTCAATCATGGTTCTGGCCCTGTTGTTCGCTTCTGCAACGATATTTTCTGCTTTTTTTTCCGAGTTGGAGATGATTTCTCCACTGGTCTGCTGTGCCAGAATCAGGCTGTTTTTCAGGGTCTCCTCCATTTTCTCAAAATGGGACAGCCGATCCTTCAGTTCCATGATCTGATCCTTCACCTTCATCAATTCATGGATATAGTCCGAATAATCCTCGATCACCTTCTGAACCACTTCATAGACCTGATCTTCATTCAGACCGCCCATGACGGATTTTCGAAAAACGATATTGGATAAATCGTTTGGTGTATAATTCATACTGCTTTCCTCCGACGCAAAACTAAAAACCCAGGATGGATAAAAGTTTTAACAGGATAAACTCGACCACGCTTAGCAGGATCAATGCGATAAAGGGGGAAGCGTCAAACATCAGCGTTTTTCCATATGCAGAACGGGCAATCATTTTTCTCACAGGTGACAAAACAGGCTCGGTTACGGCGATGATAAACTGCTTCAGCCTGTTCTCCTTTGGAATCATCACCAATGAAAACAGAAAACGCAGCAGAATCAAACCGTCAACGACCCTGAAAAAAATGGTTACCGCTGTTTCTACAGCCTGCCCGGAAAGTATAAAATTCATGTATAATGGCATAAAAACGAATGAATTCATGCAGGTATCCAGCCATCAAACCCGTTGTTGAATGAACCAAACCGCATTTCCGAACGGCCTTCCCGGCACTCCCGACTTTTCTCCGCGCTATTTCGCCCAGGGGAATGCGCCTTTATTATGGATGTCATCCTTGATTTCTCCGAGAATGTCCACACTGTTGGGGGCGGCAAGGAAGATCCCATTCGAAACCTTCTGAATATTCCCATCCAGTGAATATACAGCTCCGCTTAAAAAATCGACAATTCTCTGTGCGATCTGAGTTTCAATATTTTCGACATTCATCACGATAGAGCGGTTAGCCCGCAGATGATCGCAAATATCCTTTGCATCGTTGATATTTTGCGGTGTGACAACAACAACCTTGGTGGTAGCGCTGCTGTTCAGATTCAGCACCTTGCCATGGTTCTTTTTCAGTGCAGGTGCACGATTCTCATTTTTTGGACCCACCTCATCCATCTCTTCCTCATCATAGGGTTCGTCCTGAACCTCTTGCGTTTCCCATCCGACAAAATCCAGCATTTTGTTCAAAATGTTCGCCATCTGTATCTTCCTCCTACTCCTCTTACGTAAAAAAACCTGAAATCAAGTACAAGGCTTCATACCCTGGAATATTGTCTTAACCCAAAGATACTGCTGCCTATTCGTACAATATTGGCTCCTTCCTCAATGGCCGTCTCAAAGTCATGGCTCATGCCCATGGACAGATATTGCATAGTAACATTATCAATTTTTTCCCGTCCAATGTCAACAGCAATCTGCTTCAGACTCCGGAAAACCCATCGGATATCCTCCGGGTTGTCGGCGGCCGGTGCAATCGTCATCAAGCCTTTAATTCTGACATTTTCAAGCACCGAAACCTTCTTTAAAAAGGGGATTAACCCGGCAGGTTCCACTCCGGTCTTGGTTTCCTCACCGGAAATATTCACCTGTACCAGACAATCGATGATTCGGTTTGCAGTTAACGCCCTTTTTTGAAGTTCTTCGGCCAGCTCCATCCGATCCAGTGAGTGTACCATGGAAACCTTATCGATGATATATTTCACCTTGTTCGTCTGCAGCCTGCCAATTAAATGCCAGTTACACCTCTCACCCAATATATCGTATTTTTCCAGTAGTTCCTGAACCCTGTTTTCACCAAAGTGAAAAACTTTTTTTTGTAAAGCGGCTTCAATCGCCTCAGCAGAAACCGTTTTGGATACCGCTATCAGCAGAATGTCCTCCGGTTTGCGTCCGCTCCGCTCTGCTGCTGCACTGATCCGTTTACGGATACTCTCCAGATTTTCGTAAAGCCTTTGTTGTTCCAGCACCCCAAGCATTACTCTATGACCTGTCCTTCCTCGATATTTTTGGGATTTACCACATAAATGTCAAAAATGCTCACCGGATCGGTTTCTGAAGAGCCCTCCATCGTATCGATCACAGCAAAGGTATCCTGTTCGGCGACGATGGCAATTCTTTTGATCACAGCCCGGTTCATCCGCACCAGAATTACATCGGCGGTATTGTCACGGGTGTTCCGGTTGGTAAGGCTTCTGACAGGGATTTTCAGTCCTTCGATGCTTTCGATCACCAGGTCGGCCTGGACTTTTCGCAGGTGTACGGTTTTTTCAATCATGCGGTTAAAGACAACAATGATTTTGGTAATATCCCCCATGGGCTCTACCGATTCCACCGTGCCTGGAATCAGTTCTTCCACGCCCTCCAGTTTCAGTGAAAGACTGTTGCCGGCTTTAATCCGCGCAGCCCTTTTGCTGTCGGCCATACAGACAAACCAGCTTTTCTCGTTGTTCACAAGCCTTGCGAAGGTTTGATCCTTCTTCACGGGAAAGGCTTCCTCGGCTCGGATGAGACCCAGGCTGCCTTGAATATTTTCACCGTTTTTCAGCTTTTCGGAATCTTTGATGGCAAGATCGCTGGGGGTTAACAGCCCGATATTCTCGTAGCTGTATTTTTCATCAGGGATTTGAGTATCCCAGACCACCAGACCTGAAAAATCAGACCGGATCAGGTTGGCATTCCGGTTCAGGTTTTGTTTCAGCTTCTCAAGCTCTTCCTTTTCATTCTGCAGGTAAAGCCGGTCACCCTGCCCCTGGAACACTTCCTTGTTCCGTTGATACAATAGTCGTTCCAATGAAGCTTTTATCCTCTTGATCGCAGGCAGGTTTTTATCTGATGCCAGGGCAGATAAACTGCTGGCTTCATTTTGAACCTGTTCGCGAAACTCCGGGTGCTGCTCCAGGCTTTGAGGGTAGCTTTCCGCAACCTGACGGATAATATCCTCCTCCAGTTCTTCGATTTTCTGAAGGGTTAAACGGCTGGTCTCATCGATCAGCATGGCAAAATCGTATTTGTTGGGGACACGTTCCGATGAACCAACCTTCGGGATGATAATTCCATCTCCGGGAGCGCTGATTGCGGTTTCCTCACGGATGAACACCCCGCTTGCGGGAATTTTCATCTCCAATAGCCCGTTATCCAGAATACCGGTTTCGATGCTGCCATGAAACAGCCAGTTCCACAGTGCAGGCAGATAAAAAAGGATAAAGATCACGAACAGAGCCCGTGCCACTCCGCCGCCTTTTTGACG
>JAEZBW010000332.1 GCA_023426765.1 Bacillota bacterium | reverse complement strand
GCATCGGGCCGTGGCCGAGGACGATTTCTTCACCGCCGTCGACGACCTCAACCGCGACGACGCCGGAGCCGGTCACATGGGGGTCTCGGAATTCGGGGCCGGCCTGTACTATTTGTATATCTGCATCGACCGGGAGCTGCTGGCCGAAAACCTCGGAGGTGATGCAGCGCTTGTCCAAAAGGCCCTGGCCGCCCTGACCACCGCCGCCTGCACCGTGGCCCCGACAGGCAAGCAGGCCAGTTACGCTTCCCGCGCCTACGCCTGCTACGCCCTGGCCGAGAAAGGCGACGATACGCCGCGCAACCTCTCCCTGGCCTTCCTCAAACCCGTGGGTGAGCATGAAGAGGAGCGCGATGGCAACATCGGCGAAACAGCCATTACCTTACTCATCAAGACCAAGAAAAAGATGGACTCGGTCTACGGCCAGGACCTTCCGTCGAAGTGGTTCAACGTCTTTAGCGGGGAAGGCTCCCTGGCCGAGTTGACCGCTTTTGTGGCGGAGTAGGCCATGGCCCGTTACCTCACCTTCCAACTCTACGGCATGTTGGCCGCTTACGGGCTTGTGGCCGTGGGCGAGGTGCGGCCAAGCGCGCCGCATCCCACGCGGTCGGCCGTGTTCGGGCTGCTGGCCGCCTGTCTGGGCATCCGCCGCCATGAGGAAGCGCGCCTGGCCGCCCTGTCCGATGGCTACGCTCTGGCCGTGCGGGTGGACGCGCCGGGAACACAACTCCTGGATTACCACACCATCCAGACGCCGCCGGAGAAAAGCAAACGCGTCTACCGCACCCGCGCCGACGAACTTGGCGGCCTGCTTGGCATCGACGAGCCGCCTTATACCGTCCTGTCCAGGCGGGGGTATCTGTGCGACGCCCACTTCACGGCCTGCCTAACCCCGGCCGCCAAGGCCAAGACCGGCCCGGCCGCGCCCTACAGCCTGGATGAACTGGCCGAAGCGCTACGTCGGCCGGCCCTGCCCCCCTACCTTGGCCGCAAATGCTGCCCGCCGTCGCTGCCCTTTGCGCCGCGCGTCGGAGAGTTCGACGGCCTGGAAGCGGCGTTGGCCGATTATCCGCTGGACAAGCAAGCCTTCCCGCCCGGACGCAAACCTTCTGATCCTGCCGTCGTTTATGCCGACAAGCACGAGGCCCTCACGCTAGTGCAAGTGACCCACCGGCCGCTTGTACGCGACCGCACGGTCCGGCATGAGCGGCGGCTTTTCGAGGAACGCCGGGCCGTGGCTGGCGTGGCCGCGCCGGGAGTCGTTCGCGACCGAAACGACAGCAAGGCCAAGGAGGCAGGCCATGTATCTCAGTAAATTGCAGCTGCGCTCCAAGGACGCCATCTTCAAAAACATCTACGACGCGCATCAGGCCTTGTGGGAGCTTTTCGCCGACAGACCGGACCGCAAGCGCGATTTTCTGTTCCGGGAGATCGACGCCGAGAACTATCTGGCCGTGTCGGCCCGGGAGCCCGTGGACCGCAAGGGCGTTTGGCGGCTGGCCGTCAAACCGTACGCGCCGAAACTGGCCGAAGGCGACAGGCTCTATGTCTCGCTGCGGGCCAATGCCGTGGTCAAACGCCAGCGGGAAGGCGGCGGCCAGGACCGTTACGACGTGGTGCAGGACGCGCGCAAACGCTGCCAGACCGATGGCGTCGAACCGCCGCCGCGCGCCCTGCTGGCCCAGCAATGCGGAAGCCAATGGCTGCTGGCCCGACAAGCGGAGCTCGGGCTTTGTTTCGAGGATTTGAGTCTCGTGGTCGAAAGCTACGCCAAACGCCAGTATTGGCGCGACGGCCGCAAAGTGACCCTGGGCACGCTGGATTTTGCCGGATTTGCCCAGGTCTGCGACCCCGACAAGGCCCTCGACGCGTTGTTCACAGGCGTTGGCCCGGCCAAGGGACTGGGCTGCGGCTTGCTGCTGGTCCGGCGGGCCTGACCGCCATGTTGCCGCGTCTTGCCCAGTTGCCGCTCAAGGAACGGGCTTCCATGGTCTTTTTGGAGAAAGGCAATCTGGACGTGCTGGACGGCGCGTTCGTGGTCGTGGACGCCACCGGGACGCGCACGCACATACCCGTTGGCGGCGTGGTCTGCATCCTGCTGGAGCCGGGCATCCGCGTGAGCCATGCGGCGGTGGCCCTGGCCGCCCGGGCGGGCACGCTTTTGACCTGGGTCGGGGAGGCCGGAGTGCGTCTCTACGCATCCGGCCAGCCCGGCGGAGCGCGCAGCGACAAACTGCTGTATCAGGCGGCCTTGGCGCTTGATCCCGAGGCCAGGACGAAGGTGGTGCGCCGGATGTTCGCCTTGCGCTTTGGCGAGGAAGCGCCGTCACGGCGCAGCGTCGAGCAGCTTCGTGGCATCGAAGGCACGCGCGTGCGCGAGATGTATAAGCTTCTGGCCAAGCAATACCGTGTGCCCTGGTCGGGAAGGAAGTACGATCCGCGCGAATGGGGCAGCGGCGATCTGCCCAACCGCTGCCTGAGCGCGGCCACGGCCTGCCTGCACGGGCTTTGCGAGGCGGCGATTCTGGCGGCGGGCTATGCGCCGGCCATCGGTTTTTTGCACACCGGCAAGCCGCGCAGTTTCGTTTACGACATCGCCGACATCTATAAGTTCGATACGGTGGTTCCAGTGGCGTTTCGGGTGGCCGGGCAAGCGCCGGCCGAGCCGGAACGCGTTGTGCGCCTGGCCTGTCGGGACCGATTTCGGGAGTCGAAGTTGTTGTCGCGCATCATACCGGAGATCGAGGAAGTGCTGTCGGCCGGGGGGCTTCCCGTACCGCAAGCGCCGCCGGAGGCGGTTGGTCCGGCTTTCGCGGACGAGGAGGGGCTTGGGGATGATGGTCATCGTCCTTGAGAGCGCGCCGCCCCGTCTGCGCGGTCGTCTGGCGGTATGGCTGCTGGAGATCCGGGCCGGGGTGTATGTGGGCAACTATTCGGTGAAGGTCCGTGAGATGATCTGGCATACCGTCGAGACCGGGATTGAGGACGGCAACGCGGTGATGGCCTGGAACGCGCGGAGCGAATCGGGCTTCGAGTTTCGCACCCTGGGGCCGAATCGCCGAGTTCCCTGTGATTTTGACGGGTTAAGCCTTGTATCGTTCCTGCCTCGGGAAGCGGCCGAAGGCGTCAAATAACCTATTGTGTTCATTGACAATCCAGGAAGAGTGTTTGGTAGACTTTCGGGCGTTGAAAAACGTCTGTAAATTCGGAACAATGGCGTACCAGTGTTCCCCGCGGACGCGGGGATGATCCGGCCGATCACAGCGTAGAGGCTGGCCGGGCTGGGTGTTCCCCGCGGTCGCGGGGATGATCCGGATAGGTGATTGTCATGGGTGCTGAGGACCAGGTGTTCCCCGCGGACGCGGGGATGATCCGCCGTGGAGCTGGCCTAGCCATGGTCGCCTGTTGTGTTCCCCGCGGACGCGGGGATGATCCGACCAAGCGCTTTGAGGTTTGTTTCCGCGTGACGTGTTCCCCGCGGACGCGGGGATGATCCGGCTGACCCGTTGCCCAGCCCAGGCAATCCACGGTGTTCCCCGCGGACGCGGGGATGATCCGCTAAGATGCTGCTGAATCTGGTCTCCGCATTCGTGTTCCCCGCGGACGCGGGGATGATCCGCCCTCGAAATGCTCGAAGTGTGGTGCGTCTGGGTGTTCCCCGCGGACGCGGGGATGATCCGGGCGACCTGACCAGCCTCTGGCCGGCCCAGATGTGTTCCCCGCGGACGCGGGGATGATCCGGACGCCGTTCATTTCGGACCAGACCATATTTAGTGTTCCCCGCGGACGCGGGGATGATCCGTGCAACATAGTCATCAATTATCATGCTATGCCGTGTTCCCCGCGGACGCGGGGATGATCCGTGGATGGAGTCGTGGACCTATTATCTCGACGTGTGTTCCCCGCGGACGCGGGGATGATCCGGAATTCTCGATGCGCGATTTGGTCGCCGCCGCGTGTTCCCCGCGGACGCGGGGATGATCCGGCCCCTCGCTCCCTGTTGTGGGCCGCATCGTGGTGTTCCCCGCGGACGCGGGGATGATCCGATAATCCCACATAGCAACAGCGGCAGGTCTACGTGTTCCCCGCGGACGCGGGGATGATCCGCATTCGGGTCTGGGCGTGTTGCTCTTTTTGAGGTGTTCCCCGCGGACGCGGGGATGATCCGACCATGCGTCCCGAAATGGCCACCCGGGTCTGGTGTTCCCCGCGGACGCGGGGATGATCCGTTCAGTAGGGCTTGCACCCTTTTCAGACCGATGTGTTCCCCGCGGACGCGGGGATGATCCGACAGCTTGGCCCTTATCGCCACCATGGCCGCCGTGTTCCC
>JAEZBW010000206.1 GCA_023426765.1 Bacillota bacterium | reverse complement strand
CTATGAACCCTATCGGCAAACTCGCGTTACGCCGAATGGCATGGTCTTCTTGCATCGGTTCCTGAGGTCGGAAGAGCGCATGGTTAAGCGCAACTTGGAAGCGAAGATGGCCCAGGAAACGCTTCCGACTTACAAACAAGCCGTGTAGCACACGGTAAACCCCGCCACGCTTGCTTCGGCAGCGTACCACGGCGGGTTTTTTCAGCGCTGTTGCTTCGTGATACAGTCATGAACCCGCGCAGGGGAGGTTAAACCCTCCCGGAGGTCACGTTGGCCGGGAAGGGGCCAGCGGACATAGGGCGAGAAGGGGGCTAGGAGGCCGCTACAGCGACTTTAGCGCTGTTTGGGCATCCTAGTCATTCTGTGATCCATGACGCGTTGATAAACGACATGGAAGCAACGCCTTTTTTACGCTCCCCAAAACATTGCGTCTACAGGCTTCCAGCGACCTCGCAAAACGCCATTTAAGACGTTCTGCGCCGCAAAATGACCTACACTTCACCATTTGGCAAAGACCTCTAAATCGGGCGCTAATAGCGTCACAGGGCCATGCCCTGCATATACTTTATAGATAGCGGATAATTACACGCCTTCGCACGCCATACGTAGCTCAAATCCTTCTAATATCGTTGCAGGTACAACTAACTAGCACACTTTACGACAGATGCATAAATGCAATTTGTCAAGGTTAACTGGGAATATTTGCCATTTTTAGTACCACAAGATCGTCTTCACCCGAAGGCTGGTTGCCGGTCGATAAAATTGGCTACTCTGCGTTGTCTCCGAAAATACAAAAGGCCACGTCTGGATGGCATTCCAGAGCGTGGCCCGTTGGTTCTCGTGGCATAGCGGATACATGCCCAAGCATCATCGCGTGTCTATCCTGGGGTTATGAAGCGTTTTGAGGCAGGATAAGCAGTTTTCAAAAATGCGCCTTTCCTATGCACCACTTTTATTTCTTTGATCTCTTTGAACCCTTGGACCTCTTTAATCCTTTGACCCCTTTGACTTCTTTAAATGCTTTAATGCCGTCTGTTTGCCATGCTAGACGCCACAGACGTGCATTTTAGTTTTCCGGGTATGCAGCTTGCTCGCACTCTACCAGCTTGCGCTCAATCTCGGTTTGCCTAAGGCTAAAAGCTTCTATTCCGGCAAGGTGGTGTGGTCCTTTTGTCACGTAAGTAGGTGCAAGCGTGGCCGCCAGTGTGCATTCTGCTCCTGGCTCATTCAAGAAGCACCATACGCCTTCCTTGATCGGATGACCCAAAAGCCGCGCCAACTCCTTAAGTCGCGTACCAACCCTATTGATGACGCGTTCAGTATCCCAGGTTGGCGCAGTTATGTTGTATAGCAATTGCGAAACACCTTCAGGGTCGCCTTGGTAAACAGCATAAGACACGTACAGAAGACCTTCGCGTATAAGGGCTTCGATGGTGGTTATCATCATTTCGTCGCTTAAGCCCCCAATTACGTCTAAACTGCGATAATCTCCGCCGCTAATTGAATACAGATTGTAATTTGCAATTGAGCAAAGAAGCTTGGTGTTGCATTCAACCCACGGAAACAGCCCAGGCGCACAAGCTATGGTGCCTGACTGGTCAAATGTAGCGTAGGCCAACAGAAGCACCTTGGCTGCCGCGCCCCCTTGCATAGAAGCAAGACGCTTCAATGGCTGTGATTCATGTACAACAAGAGACTGAGGCAGGTATACAAGCTCATCCTTGACCGTAGTTGACAAGAGGTAGCGCGCTCCATACCTGGGGGTTTCTGGCGTGGCAACAAAGCCCCAGCTTTGAAGGTCTTGCAAAATGCGTTGTGCAACGGGGCGAGACACGCCCACGTAATTTTGAACAGCCTGAACGCCTGCACGTGTCGTCTGGTGGTCCTTCGAACTGAAACAAGACAGCACAAGCAACGCCGCAATATGTCGGCCTGTGATTTGCCCGTGCCTTACAATGTCTGTGATTGTTTGATGCGGAAGGGTAAAAAAGCCCCCTTCCTTTCCTTCGTCTGCCAAGTATCCTCCGTGCTGGCTACCTCAAGAGTTGATGGCGCGGCAAACGGTGAGGTGTTCCGTCTTTCGATCCGGTTCATGATGCTGGACCTAGCCGCGCTTGAAAGATGCAATTGCAACAGCTCTGAAAGACGCCGCCTTAGTGGATTACGGCAGATTCGGGTGAAGCGTGCAAGCCATCGCATGATGAAGGGGAATCGCTTTCAAGGCGCTTCGCCAGAGCAAAAATGTCACGCTTAAGCCAAGCTGTACACTTTGGCGTCAACTTGATGCCCTTGGGGAAGCGGCCAGACTTTATGCCTTCCCACCACGTGCTTTTACTCACTGGAACAATCGAGAGAACGTCACGGAGCCTAAAGAAGCCAACATCATTGAAATCCATCGCCTGAGTAGTCAAAACAACCTTCTTGGGTCGTAATTTTGGGCGATATGACATCATCCCGGACCCATTCAGACAGTTAAGTCTTGTGGCGTCAGTGTCAAGAAACACCAACATGCTAAACTTATTGAATTTTTCCGAGAGAGAGGGACGGAGAAAAAGGCAGAAAATGCTACGTTTCGCCCTTGCAAACGCAATATGTCTATCCCGGGAACGGCCGGCAAGGAGGCCGATCTTTCTCAAAAAAAAGTGGCCCCGGAGGGCCACGTCATTCACTCGCCAACGGCGGCATGGAGCGGCGTTACCCCTGCTCCAGCTTTGAGCGTATCCAAGTGGTCGGCCCAAGCCTGCATCATGCGGCGGCGCTCGGGAAGGTATTGCGCGAAGTTGTAGGCCGCCCGCACGGTGTCACGCTCACCATGGGCAAGCTGGCGCTCAATCACGTCTGGCGACCAACCCTGTTCATTAAGAAGGGTCGAGGCCATTGACCGGAAACCATGCGAGGTCATTTCCGACTTCTCGAATCCCATAAACCGAAGCGCAGCATTCAGTGTATTTTCAGACATATAGAATGCCTTGCCTCTGCCAGGAAAAACGTACTTTCCCGATCCGGTCAGGGAATGCAGTTCGCGCAGGATTGCAACGGCCTGACGGGACAAGGGCACAATATGCTGTTCCTTCATCTTCATGCGCTCGGCAGGAATACGCCATTCGGCTTTGTCGAGGTCTATCTCCGACCATTCAGCCTTACGCAGTTCGCCAGGGCGCACGAAGACAAGCGGTGCCAGCTTCAAAGCGCAGCGGACCACAAAAGACCCGGTGTAGTTGTCGATGAACCGCAGCAACCGGGCCACGTCCTTGGGGTCAGTGAAGGAAGCGTGGTGTTTGACTTGGCGAGGCTGCAAGGCTCCACGCAGATCGGCGGATATGTCGCGTTCGGCCATCCCGCAGGCCACGGCGTAGCGAAAGACCTGTCCGGCGCTCTGCATCATCCGTCTGGCCGTGTCCTTGGCTCCTCGCTCTTCGATACGGCGGATGACGGCCAGTAGCTCGGCCGCTGTAATCTCCCGGATGGGACGCGCCCCTAACCAGGGGAAAAGTTCCACCTCGAAGCGACGCGTCATCTTGTCGGCATGGGAAGCAACCCATGTAGGGCTGATTTTAGCCAGCCATTCCCGGGCTACCGTCTCGAAGGTCAAGGCGTTAGCCTGGGCCTCTGCCCGCTCCTCCTTCCGGGCGGCACTTGGACAAATCCCGGCGGCCACGAGAGAACGGGCTTCATCGCGTCGTTGCCGAGCCTGCTTGAGCGTCACGGCGGGCCACAGGCCAAAGGTCAGGCGCTTTTCCTGTCCATTGTGCCGGTACTTCATGCGCCAGGATTTGCCGCCTGTAGGCAACACTTCCAGATAGAGGCCGCCGCCGTCAGCCAGCTTGAAGGGCTTGGCCTGGGGCTTGGCGTTTCTGACAGCCGCATCGGTTAGAGGCACGACCTGTTTGGGCATGGGGGCATCTCCATTCTCATGAGGGCATCAAGCATTGCGGGGACAAGATTGGGGGCATCTTCGCCCCACCTGCCAGACCCGCAAAACTAGGGGCCACTAGGCTTCTTGCCACATGCCCCCAGGCATCATTTAGGATGCCC
>JAEZBW010000258.1 GCA_023426765.1 Bacillota bacterium | reverse complement strand
TCGGGCTCATTCCGGAAAATGAACTTTCCCGGGAACTGGGGGTCGAAATAAATCCCGTGACCAATGGACCGGTGGTGGATGAGCAGCTGGAAACCTCGGTCAGCGGGGTGTTTGCCTGCGGAAATGTGCTGCATGTGCACGATCTGGTTGACTATGTCTCTGAAGAGGCCGCTGCGGCTGGAAGAAATGCCGCAAAGTATGCTTTGGAAGCAGATCCGAAAGATGAGCCGGTTCAGAACACAGCATCCGATCAAAAGTTGGTACGGTTCTCAGGTACACCTGTTCTTGCGGGAAGCGGAGTTCGCTACACAGTTCCGTCCATGATTAATATTCAACGGATGGAGGAAAGCATCACCATTCGGTTCCGCGTTACAGATATTTTCAGGGACAACTTTATCAATGTTCTGTTGGATGACAAACAGATTTTGCATCGGAAACGCAGAATTATGGTCCCCAGTGAAATGGAGGAAGTGAAGCTGGAAAAATTAAAGCTGTTCCGGGATTTGAAATCGATTACCATCCAGGTTCAGAAGGAGGGAGATGAATGATGGAACAAATGGAAGTGATCTGCATTGAATGTCCTCTTGGCTGTATGGTGCGTGTGGATATGGAAAACGGAACGGCACGGAATATATTCGGTTATAGCTGTAAACGCGGAGAAGCCTATGCTTTGAAGGAAATCACCAGCCCGGTCAGGATGGTCACCTCCACGATGAAGGTGAAAAACGGTGAGAGGCCGCTGGTGTCTGTTAAAACAAAAGAGCCCATCCCAAAAAATAAAATTTTTGAATGCATGGCTGAAATCAACCGGGCGGAGGCCATTGCCCCTGTTTCTGCCGGTGATGTTCTGATAGGCAATGCAGCAAATACAGGCATAGCGATCATTGCGACCAAAGACGTGGGTGCAGTATGACGTATGGACGGATTTTGAATTTTATTTGCCCGTTGGAAAGCTATTTAATCTCATACCCGCCCAGTATGTATATCCTGTCGTTCCGGGTATTCTCCATGGCAAAGGCAATACCCGGTTGATTGGTTAACGGATCTATGATGGCGATGCCTATCTGATATGCACCCTTTTGCAGGTTGGATAGATCCACATCTGTTTTAGTGGTTACTGTGATTCCGGGTATTACTTCTTTTATGTTCATCTCTACCTGTTGCTTGATGACTGTATTCGCTTCCAAACTGAATACATAAAGGAACGCATCCCAGGAGTAATAAAAAGGAGCGATTCCGTCATTCACCCAATCAAGCGACACTTCCAGGTGCTCCGGGAACAACCTGGTTTTTGAAAAGACGGCCTTCTGAATTCTGAACCGATAACCGATGGTTTTCAGAATTTTCCGGCTGCCCTCCAGGCATTCGGCACAATCCATTTCTGCCGGTGATTTAGGGCCAATGAACGTCGTGTGAGAACGCTTAAGCAGGTCGATGGTAACGGGCAGCCGGTTCACAAGCAGCTCCCGGAA
Source organism: Bacillota bacterium (assembly GCA_023426765.1). Lineage (GTDB taxonomy): Bacteria > Bacillota > Clostridia > DSM-8532 > DSM-8532 > JAAYJG01. The sequence goes on along the minus strand of JAEZBW010000258.1, from coordinate 4,205 downwards.
GGACAGGCTGCTGGTCAGTTCTCCGCCAACAGGGGCAGTTTTCCACCCATCCGGCATCCTTTGCAAGGCACCTGTTTCTTCAGGCGCCTGCTCATATTTCCCTCCGTTTTCTATCCAGTCCAGCCATTCTTCAGTACTCTCAGGGTCGCCCGTCATATCGTTGTAAAGCCCCAGGCCCTTTTGGGCAGCCATTGCAAACGGACGGCGCATCAGCAAATGGGTTTTGGGAAAAGCCTTGATATAGTGAAGAACATACTTGTCCCGAACGCTTGCCGCAGGAATACGCCTGATGCCTTCGGATTGTTTTATATGCCATTCCCCCCAATGACCAATGCTCCCCAGTTCAACAAAACAAAAGAAATCGTCCTTTCCATACCGCTCCCCAAGCGCTTTCAACGCCATTTCATGCCGTGAAACAAAGACCGGATTGGAGTAGTCCGGTGAAAAGCCCTTGCCATACGCTGTATCGTACCAGTCCCCTGCGCCTTCTGTTAATTCGTACAACCAATCCGGAATATCCATGTGTTTCGTGTCGCCGGGCACATCACACACAAACCGAAACACAACCCGCTTGCCCTCATTGCGCCACTTATTAAGGTTATTCCGTTTTTCAAAGCCCTCAAAGTCAAACTTACCGGGTTCTGGCTCCCATTCCCGCCAGGTTAGATCCACGTAGACCATGGTATGGTTATTTTCTGCGTCTTCATCCTGGAAAGCGGCCCATGGCGCGTAACCCGTCATAGGATTGAACAGAACATCATCCGAAGGTTCCGGATAGACATCCTCTTTAGAGCCGGAAAACACATATAGGCTAAACAGAAGGCTGAAAGCAACCAATGGGATGATCACCCTCCATTCTCTTCTAACCATTGAACTCACCGTTATATTGTATCACCGTCAGATCATTCACTCGTTCCAGGCTGCGGATATGCTCCGCAAAGGCAAAATTATTGTTTTTGACTAAAACCTCAATGGCCATTTCCGAGGTGTCTCCCCGCATGGTTTTTGATTTGATCTGGAACTTTGTTTTGTGGATGATCCGCTTAATTTCATCACTGATATCATCCCCCATGTAATGAACGATCATGATATATACCGCCTGACCGGAATTCTTCCTGTTCAGAAGAAGCAACACCCCCACTATGACCAGGGCGCTCACCGCGGTCAGCATATAGCTTTTTGCGCCAATGGATATGCCGGAGGATATGGACCAAAACAGAAACAACAGATCCATGGGTTCCTTGATGGCCGTACGGTAACGCACGATGGAAAGTGCGCCTACCATCCCCAGGGACAGCACGACATTTGTACTGATTGCGAGCGTAATCATGCAGGTAATCGTACAAAGGCCTACCAGGGTGATGGCGAAGGATTGGCTGTAAACAACCCCCCGGAAAGCCTTTTTATAGATTGCATAAATAAACAAACCCATTAAAAGCGCGATCAGCATGGAGATGGCAAACGTTATAATAAGATTGATGGAGTTCGGGTTATCAATGTTATTCAGAAATGATTTTTTAATAATGTCTTTTACGCTTAAAGCTTGATCACTGTTCATTTTAATCTCTCCTCCGATTCACCCGCCAACACAGCCTTTTCGCCTTCGTCTGAAAATATGCTGAAGTGGTTGGGGACATTTTAGCCTTACTATAAAATACCGTATAAATCTATTCTCTTATCGCAGCACAGAACATATTTCGAAACCGATGTGCAATCTGCGCCAATGGGCAGCGCCTTCTTAATCATTTTAGGCAGGAAGCCGGAATACTTTACTTCCATGACCAGGCAACCCCCATCCATCGTCTCCATGGTGGGAAGATTTTTATCGAAGATGTCAAAGCTTGCATTGCCTGCCCGGATGCATCTGTCAAAAGTGATGCGGATATCCCCCGGACAAAAAACAAAGGGTTCCCGTTCATAATCTACAACCACCTGAGGACGGAGAACTTTTGTGATACATTCATAATAAAACTCACGGCACAAGGGCTGGCTGCTATTCCGCAGAAACGCATACCGGCCTTCCAGGATCGAATACACATCATTCCTTGTTAAAATAGCCTTCTCTTTCGCAGTGCAGCTGCTATATTTCAGTTTCCGCTCCAGGTGAATCACCGTGTCGCTGTCATTATAGATCCGGATCCGATACTTATAACGTTTTTGAATTCCCATCATTTTGGTCTCGTAGGCGCTGTTCCAATAATCATCGAAATACAGGCTTCTGACTTTGTATTCTCCATTGGCGTCCACATTGCCATCCCTTTGCAGCAATCCTGCAAAACGGTATTTTAATAAATCCCTGTCGGAATACCGGATATAATATTTCAGCTCGTACCGGTAGTTTCGCGCATCATTTTGGTTCAATTTAAGTTCACCTCTTTTCTTACAATCACTTCGCCATCCTCCAGGACATAAAAACACATCATGCCATAATGCTTTACATATTCTGTATCCACATAATAATCAAATGCAGTCTGGCTGCAGCCTGAGGTGTTTTTCGCCGTCACGCGGTAAAAATACTGGCCCGGTGAAAGCATTTGCGTCTCGATCAGGGGAATTTCCAGGCCGGACACTGCCTGAATCGGATCTCTAAACAGATAATCCCTGCATAGTTCAAAAGTATATGTGATGTTTTCAGCATCGAAATCATAGGACGCTTCCCATGAGAATCGCAGCTTGTTTTCATCGATCCACTCGGGCGGGTTTAAATAAAATGGCATCGGCTTCTCGAAACTGTCACGATATAGGGCGTAATTTCGCTCCACCTCATACGGAATCTCATCACAAACCTCATTGAATTGCTGGGTGTTCAATTTTATATGCATCAAATCGGGCATTTTAAATGAATGCTGCAAAACAACCGGTTTGTATATCTCTATCATCTCCCTGGTTTTTTCAACCGTGATGATGTTCCTGAGGCTTGTTATTTTATCATCCAGCATCTCCCGATATTTGGGCAGTGCCAATACACGCTTGTGCAGAACGGAACCCCAATAATTCATGACACCTGCTTCGAAGCCCGTGTCCGGAGATATTTTTTCTCGTTCATACCGCTCCCAGGACGAATCCAGATCCCATGGGATGAAATACCACTTTTCGCTGTTTGATGGGCTGTACAGGTAAAAATTCTGCGACTGTGTGTCGATGCATCCTATCAGGATATTGAATGCAAGCCAGGTGAAATAATTATCTGCATCAAAATACTTTTCAAAGGTACTTTCGATGGATGTTCCGTAATCATTCACCGCATCAAGCATTTCCAGAAGCTTTGCATGATCCTCGTTTCCCTTGATCTCGAGTATTTTGCTGAATAAAGCTTCGTTATATTTGGGATCGGTCTTCAGCTTTAAGTTTTCCTCATAGCGTTCAAACTCAAAGAACATCGCTTTATACAGATGGCCGTTGCTGTCAAGCCTGTGGTTTTTCAGGTATGTCTTGTTTGGCAATTCTACCTGTGTAAACAATCCATAATCAACATACCCTGATTTGCTCAGGCCGCCGGTTTCATCTTTGACATAAAGGTGGACAAACTGGGTACGAAGGCCGATCATATCGGGTATTTGCTTGATATAATCATAAGAAAGCTTATTGTGAAACCGAACATTGTCATAAACATGCTTGTTCAGTGCAATGGTTTTTTGTCCGCGCCATGGCTCCGTACTTTCCAACAGAGAAATCTTGTAGGACTTCTGGACATGGTGGGATGAAGATGCCCCTCTGATGTTCACAACCGCGTTGGGAACCACCTCGCTGTAACCCAGTTCCCCTGGTAAAGGCCCATTCTCGTCGCCAATCTGCAAAATGACTTCCACCGCGTACCGTTCAACGCCCATTGCGGCATAGTCACTGACAGAATACCGGTTTACTTCCTCCCAGGAGTGATCGGTATTGTCCGCGAGGTTGCCCCGGCGCACAGTAAGGTACATGGTTACGACACTTCCTTCATCATCTTCCAGGTAGATTGCTTTATGATCCTGCAGTGTCACTCGATTAATATCCGGTACAGGCTCTTTTTCCACTGCAGCTATCATTGGCTGTACCGGCTGGGTTATCATAATTCCGCACCCGGTATGAATAAACAGGAACCAGGCCGCAGTAATCATGTAAAAGAACAGTTTCGTGGTTCTTTTAGTCATACTTTTTTTCATTTTCATCCTCCAGTTGCTGGTTTATTAACATATCATTGAACGATAAGCATGGAATGTTAT
>JAEZBW010000207.1 GCA_023426765.1 Bacillota bacterium | reverse complement strand
ACTTATCATTGTCCGCCATGCAGAGGCTGTCGGCAACAGAATCAGGGAATTCCACGGCTGGACCGACGAAAGCATCACAGACAGAGGCATACTTCAGGCACAGCAGGTCGCAGAAAAGCTGAAGGACACCCCTGTGGACGTGATATACAGCAGCGTTTTGAAACGCACGATGGAAACAGCCGGGTACATTGCACGAATGAAGAACCTGCCCATCATCCCCCGTGACGACCTGAAAGAGATCAATGGCGGTTTATGGGAAGGCATGGGCTGGGATGCGCTGGTTGAAAAATACCCTGAAGAATATGATATCTGGGAAACAAAGCCCCATCTGCATCAAATGCCCGAGGGTGAAAGCATGGAGTGCTTTCAAAAGAGGGTAGTGACGGCTGTGGCTGATATCCTTCGGAAGGAAAACGGAAAGAATGTCTGCATCGTTACCCACGGAACGGCTATCCGGGCATTGATGTGCTGGTTTAAGGGATGGCCGCTTGAAGACATTGTTAAGGTTTCATGGTGTGATAATACAGCGGTGACCATGGTATCCCTGGAGAACGACTGTTTCCGGATAGAGCTTGAAGGAGATGCGAGCCACCTGGATGCTGCCACCAGTACCTTCGCTAACCAGCAATGGTTTATTGAGTACCGCGAAAAGTTCAACAAACAGAAAAAATAAATCGAAACGCACCACAAGGCCCGACACGTTACAGAAGGCGCTTTTAGCGCTCGTGTTTTGGCGCACACTTTGCGCAAGCGCTCATTGAACAATAGTAGCAATCGGGTCATCAATCACTGTTTTGTGAAGAGATTTTGAGGCCAAACCTGTTATCGGTCGGGCTGAGAATAAGTGGAGGATTCTATGGTGAATAATACAGAAAATCTTGTGAAAGCACTTTTTGAGACGAAAGCAATCTGGGTTTGCCCCTCTGACAGCCCCTTCTGGTATACGTCCGGAAAGATTGGACCCTATTACATCAACACGCATTTTCTATACGGCAGTGAAGAAAAAGCGAATGCGCTTCTGAAAACAATCGATGCTGCCACAGGGGATAAGGAACACTGTACGGGGATCGTCGCTGCACAGGTGTTGGAAAATTACCGGCAGGATAAGGTTTTCAAAAGCTGCATGGATACGCTTCTTGAAGCTATTCAAAACACCATCCCCCTTGAATCCATCGACTATATCTCGGGCGGAGAGCGGCGCGACTGGTTTTTCTCGCTTGTTGCCGCTGAATTGCTGAACAAGCCTCATATTACCATTTTCAAGGATCTGGACGCTGTTGTATTCCATAAGGGAAAATCAGAAAAAGTCAACTCGCTGCAGGGAGCGGGCGTGTTACATATCGCCGATCTGATCACCAGTGCATCTAGTTATGAAAGAGCCTGGGTTCCTGTCATTCAAAAGGCATCAGGCGTCATGAAAGCTTCGTTTGTCATCATCGACAGGATGCAGGGAGGACATGAGTTGCTGGAAAGCCTGGGTGTGGCTTCGCACGCCCTTGTCAGGATTGACCGGAACGTTTTCCGGGAAGCCTGTGATAAAAGGTATATTGATTCGGCGCAATATGAGATGGTGATTCATTACATGGAGGATCCGGACGGTTTCATGAAAACTTTCTTTCTGGATCATCCTGAATTTATGGAAAAAGCGCTGAAGGGAGACGAAAAGACCGCTAAAAGGGCCAGACTGTGTATTGAAAGCGGGTTTTATCCAGGTGCATGACGGGGTTACAGCGGCATCGTCATGGATATGATGGTTCCGTTCGGCTGGTTGGGCCGTATCATGAAGCTGGAGGATACCTTTTTCAGAATGGAAAGCCCCCAGCCCCGGATCGTCAGATCGTCCATGCCTCGGATGACCTTTTCCAGGTTCAACAGCTCGGGGTGGATTCCAATTCCGGAATCCGAAACCTCCAGGACGATAACGTCCGAAAGCCTGAGAAGATAGACTGAAACCGGCCCGCCAAGTTTGTTATAGCCATGTTCCACCGCGTTGACAACCAGTTCATTGATGGCTATTTTCAAGAAAAAGCGGATATTCTCATCGTTCGTGATAGAATCGATGACGGTTTCAATCATTTGGATAAAGGCCTCCATGATTTCCGCATCGTATTCCAGGACGGCAGAAATAGAGAATTTTTTCGGCGGCATGTTTCCTCCGGTTGGCTAAAATCTTTTTGTTTATCGGGTTAAAATGCAATACACAATAATAAACACAAAGGTACAGCTTACTCGTAATTATACCTGAAATGGAGCAGAAAATAAATGAATTTCCCAATCGATTTTGAAAAAAAGTTCCAATCCTTAATGAGTTTATCAGAATATGACGAATTCATGTCGGCGCTTCACCAGCCGAAAGTTTCGGGACTGAGGGTAAACCGCCTGAAGGTTCACATGGCCCGATGGCACGAAATCTCTCCATTTCAGACCGACTCGGTTCCCTGGGCCGGTGATGGATTCTATCTGGAAGAGGATACCCGTCCAGGCATCCATCCGTACTATCATGCTGGGCTTTACTATATTCAGGAACCCAGTGCCATGCTTCCGGCACAATTGCTTGCAGCACAGCCGGGGGACAGGGTTCTGGACCTGTGTGCCGCCCCCGGAGGGAAAACCGTCAGGCTGGCAACCGATATGGAAAACAAAGGTTTGCTGCTATCCAACGATATCAACCCCAAAAGGATTAAAGCTCTGGCTAAAAATATTGAAATCAGTGGCATCACCAATACGGTTGTGACCAATGAAAGTCCCGAAAAACTTTCGCGATTTTATGAAAATTATTTCAATAAGGTTCTTCTGGATGTTCCCTGCTCGGGGGAAGGTATGTTCCGGAAGGATCCGGATGCCGTAAAAAGCTGGAACAGATATAAGGCAGAAGAATTACAGGGGCTTCAGCGGGAGATATTCAAATCGGCATACCAAATACTTGCACCCGGGGGTACCCTGGTTTACTCCACCTGTACCTTTAATCCGGAGGAAAATGAAAAAAACATTGCCTGGTTTCTGAACACTTACCCCGATCTTTATATGAAGGAAATTCCAAAGCATTCGGGGATGGAATCCGGACGCCCGGAATGGGCCGATGGCAACCCGGAGCTTTTGAAAACAGCCCGGCTTTGGCCGCACAGAGTAAAGGGAGAGGGGCATTTTACAGCTCTGATGGGGCGCTGCGGAGAGGACAATACTGAGAAAGAGCCTTATACCCGAACGGAGCCTCCGCTAAGTTTCAGGAAATTCTGCGATTCCATGCTTCACCAGGTACCGCAGGGCATTTATCATATGGGAAAAACCGAACTGCATATCCTGCCGCAGGGTTATCAGGACAGGCCTGGACTGAAAACAGTGAAAACCGGTCTGTATATTGGTTCTGAAGAAAGAGGAACCTTCGATCCCTCACAATCTCTGATCATGGCTCTGTGTTGGGAAAATCTTCAGCATAAGGAATCGTTTCCGCTGGAATCTCCTGATTTGCTGCGGTATCTAAAGGGAGAGACATTGCAGCGTGAGGGAGATAAGGGCTATATCGCGCTGGGGGTTGACGAGTTCCCTCTGGGCTGGGGAAAGATAGGTGAAAATGGCCTTAAAAACCTTTATCCGAAAGGATGGAGGAAGACAAGATAAGGGGTTTTAATTTTCTATATTAAAAAGAACCCAATGCCTGGAAGCCCCTTTCATAAAATACAAAAAGCCATAACGGCTTATTTGATATCAGTTGTTTCAGAACAAAATCGTCTAGTCCTCCGCAATAAGGGTTGCAAACTCAACATCATGCTGATGTCCGGCATCAAAGGTTGTCATCGTGTCCTCATAATGGATATGGTTCCCGTCCGGTAATTCAATATCAGGCCCTGTTTTGCCTCTGATCATATGGTAATGCTCTTCTACGAATTGTGTGTTGCTGCGGTACTCGTGAACATGCCTTCCCTTTCCTATGGGAATTTCTTCACCCGTAACACCCGCAAACCGGTGATTGTGCCGTAGATCCCCCGGCCCAGCAAATTCCGTGCTTCCAAGAAACTCATGGGTATGTGTTTGTCTGTAATCACAGGCATTGATTATGTTCATCGTTGTATACATTCAAGCTTACCTCCTTGTGTTTTTATTAGTATACATTATGTAGACTATCCCGTTCTTGTGACAAACTTTTCTAGGAATCAGGGAAGTTTTAAGGGCTCGAGACAGGCATAAACAGCCATCGATAGGGTACTTTACTAGCCAGGAACTAAACGTAAATAAAAAGTTTGACTTCACCCATCGATTTTGTTAACATAAGAAAAGTGCTGTGATAAATCGAATCTGGATTGGATACGATATTGAATATGGGTTGACCTATTCAAAAGCCAGAGAAAATGAACTAAAGTGAATTTTTTGCTTGACAATTAGGGCGTTCTATCATAAAATACATTTGTGTCTTTTTTCAGGGGATGCGAAAAAGCCCGGAAAGGCTTGTATTTTAAAGCTTTGGTGGGTGTAGCTCAGTTGGTTAGAGCGCCAGATTGTGGCTCTGGAGGCCGTGGGTTCGAACCCCACCATTCACCCCATTACAGTCAGAAAAAAGAGGGCGGAGGCTGTGAATTTCTCCGGTTTCCGACTTCTGATACTGACTGAACCAGACGACTGACGGTGGGATGTAGCCAAGTCGGTAAGGCACCAGACTTTGACTCTGGCATTCGTAGGTTCGAGTCCTGCCATCCCAGCCATAATATGACCCACTAGCTCAGGCGGTAGAGCACTTGACTTTTAATCAAGGTGTCCGGAGTTCGAGTCTCCGGTGGGTCACCAAGTAGAACCCTTGTGAACAATACGTTCTCAAGGGTTTTTGCTTATTCTTTGATCGATTGATTATTTTTATCCTAAATTCCCGGAAAATTATACTATACAGGAATTTTAGCCAACCATGCTGGGAGGTCATCAGAGGACAATCCACAGGAATTGAGAATATCTCTCTGCTTCTTTGTAATGGGAGACAAGAGTTTCTTACCATCCCGGGTTTGGACGTACTTGATTTTCCGTAATTCCCTTAGTACAGACGAAAAGGAAAGACCGGTTTCACCTAAGTATGTCCTCAATTTGTTTTGCATGCATGAACGTAGTATGAGAGCAAAAAAGCTAACAAACATCTTTCCGGCTAGCGTTTCATCACTATGTCGTGTGCTTGCATCGGCCATGATACGTAAATTATCTTCTGTTAAGAAGCTCCTGTCCATAACATGTTTTATTCCCTTTAATCCGATTAACCATTATCGCATAATTATAGGCTATTGGGGAATTGTACCATCCGTTTAGACGAGGAAACCATCGTGATTCGAAAACA
>JAEZBW010000187.1 GCA_023426765.1 Bacillota bacterium | reverse complement strand
TCCGGCAATTCATCAATCCTATAAAACTTGAAATCGAAGCTCTTCTCCTTGGCGGTGCTCGCACCCAGTGAATCGGTGTGGTGCCTGCTCGCGCTACTGCTGTCAATGGTATAAGGCCGGATGACTTTCCCCATGCACCCTTGCGCCGACTGCTTTGTTATGTGAAGGCCATGCCCCGCAGAGTCAGAGCCGCACGGACGCGGCGCCTAAAACCTATTTTTCAGTCATCACAACATAACTTACTTGCTTCTTCTTTGATCTTTTTTATCAAATCTATATCACTAATTTGGTTGACTCCACAATATACTTTCTCGTCAATATAATCATCAATTTCCAACCAAACAATTAAATCTGGTGGATAGCCTAAATCCCTAACATATGTATAAATTTCATGCGCTGTTGGTATAGGTTCTAATGAACCCTCAACTATCTTTTTTGCTAAGTATTTTATACAAACAATACTGCTTTCATTAAACGGGGGAAACTTCCATCCTATTTCATCCAAGCACTTATAAAAATATTCCTCTAGTTCCGGCTTATATAATGGCTCCATAAATGAAGCTAATATCTTCAATGAAGGAGTTTCTATCTCTTTCATCAACATGTTTATAGCCCAATCCACATATTCTTTTGCTGAGACATCACATTTTGTTATCTTTGAACAAAGATAGTACGTGTCTGTGTCCATCTTTTTACCTCACGCAATAAACGTTTATAAAATACATTATATTAAATCTCCAGAGGCAATTCTTAGCGACACGGATGTCGCGGGAAAATACATTTGCATGGCTTTCATATAACGTCATGCAGTCGCGATGCCGATGAGCTGGACCCACAGAGCCCTTCTCCCTGGCGGTGCTCGCACCCAGTGAATCGGTGTGGTGCCTGCTCGCGCTCCTGCTGTCAATGGTATAAGAACGGATGACTTTCCTCTGGCACCCTTGCGCCGACTGCTTTGTTATGCGAAGTGCCGACCGGTTCCAGCCGCACGACCGGAGTCAAGGCTGGATTTCTTTAAAACTCCTCTATATACTGTTCATATTCTTTCAAGAAATCTAATAATTGTATTTTAACACTTTCATTTCCATAAATATAGAATATATCATCAAACGTATTCATCCATCTTATCTTTTCCTCTTCTATATAATTCGATGATATATATTGAGATAAGTCATATAATTGCCTTGTTACTTCTTGTACCTCAGAACCAGATAATAGTCTTTTATAAATAAGGCCTAATAATACTTTTAGTGATAAATCGTACTGAATTTGCCCATCAATACTCTCTAGATATTTTATGATTTCATTTATTCCTTTACTCTTCGATAAGGAAATTTCAATGAAATTATAATCAACTGACGTATTATCGCAAATTACTTCATCTACCCAATTGACTACTTCTTCCGGAGAAAATAACCCTATATGCAAACCGAGTAAATATGTTTTTGCTTTCTCTTCAGCTTTCATACTCTCTCCTAATATTTTTTAGCCCCGACGGCCGGAGCCCGGGGCGCGTAACCCGGTCGGCATGTCGTATAACGTCTTTACAGTCGCGACGCCGATGAGTTGGACCCTCTCCATGGCGGTGCTCGCACCCAGTGAATCGGTGTGGTGCCTGCTCGCGCTCCTGCTGTCAATGGTATAAGGCTGTATGACTTTCCCCTGGCACCCTTGAACTGACTGCTTTGTTATGCGACGTATCACCTGTTTACCGGTCACATGGCAGGTATTTAAATTAATAAATAAACCGTCATATATCCAATAGTAGCTAAGGTATGCCCTATTGCTGATGCCCAGATATTATTAAATCTATATCTCATCCATCCCCAAATTAATCCAGCTATAAAAATGAATAATACAATTTGAAAACCTAAATAAGAAACCTTAAAAAATGTAAGTACTGTGGCTAAGTGATATGATGTATAAAAAGATGTTACTACAAAAATTGCTAACCATTTATTTAGGTGATTCTTAATCTTTTCATAAGTATATCCTCTCCAAAATATTTCTTCAACTATACCATTAAATAAAACCATTAGTATAAAAATGATCCATTTGAGGTTCTGACTAATACCCCACTGTTCGAGACTTACTGCGATATCACTGGAGAGAAATTTATCTTTTAATAACAAAAAACCACCGACTGTAAAGGCAAGAAATATAAAGCCATGAATTGAACCTACAAATATAGATTTTTCAAATTCACGTTCTTTAAGCCAAGATAATGTATTGCATCGGAAAAGCTTAACTTTCTAATGAATACCAAATCTATTAGGGGTACGATCGAACACATTCCAATATAGTAAACAAAAAATACTGCTATAACATTTCTAAAAAAAGTTAATGGAACTATTACCGAAAGCGCTGCCAATGCCATAATGATTAGTATGAAAGATAGTCTTTCTCTTATTACCATAATATTCATTCTCCAAAGTATATTCTCAAATTAGCCTCACGGCCGGAGGCCAGTGTATCGAAACAGGTGATATGTCGTATAACGTCCCGCAGTCGCGACGCCGATGAGCTGGACCCGCAGAGCCCTTCTCCCTGGCGGTGCTCGCACCCAGTGAATCGGTGTGGCACTGCTCTCGCTGCAGTCGAATGGCAGAGGAGATGTTTGCTCCGTGCTCCCAGTGCCCTTGCGCCGACTGCTTTGTTATGTGAAGTATCACGCGCTTTCCGCTGTTTATATTATGCCTTTCGATTATGCTTCCTCACCTTACAGCTGTCATATAACAGCCATATAGTTCATTGCACACTCTCATACACTCTTTATAGAGGTTTCTTGTTTTTTCATCAGGGCAAACAAATAAATAGGATTCTTTCTCTAGTATGGAAAATAAAGGCTCAATGATTTTATAATAATTGTAATCTTTCTCTTTTTTAAGGATATCAAGATAATACTCTAGCATTTGAACATATCTTTGACCGCCTCCTCTGAACTCACTCAGTTTCAAAACATCATCGTAAAGCGAAGATATATATTCTGAGAAAAACCTGCCATGTTGTTCTTTATTCTCCAGTCCGTAATAGCCTCTGAACGGTAATTTCCATAACATACCTTTCTCTGAAGTCCTTATAATCCTACAATGATACCAGTTTTGAAGTTTATAAAATTCGTTTAAGTCAATCACCTTATACAAATGTGAAAATATATTAAATTTATCATTTGCTATATGATCAAATATCCTAGCATTATTCTCTTTATCGCCAATATCGGTAATTGAGCACCAGCAAATATAATTGGGATCCATACAACCAATAATACATAGCTTTTCGTTACCAACATAAAGCTCGATATATGTTTCTCTATTACTCAAATCATAATTTGGGTTTACTTTATTGCTTTCTGTTAAAAGGTTTAATTTATTGATATTGTTGGGGTTCATTCAGGCACCTTCCTTTTAAATAATAAGAATAACCTTCGTTAAATGGAATCCGATAAAATATTAATACTATTTGCGATGCAAAGCATCGCCGAAAGATCTTTTCGACCGGTGGCGACAGCCCCGGGCAACATCAAGTGCGTGGTATTTCATATAACGTCCACGCAGTCGCGACGCCGATGAGCTGCGACCCTCGAAGCCCTTCTCCCTGGCGGTGCTCGCACCCAGCGAATCGGTGTGGTGCCTGTTCGCGCTCCTGCTGTCAATGGTATAAGGC
>JAEZBW010000135.1 GCA_023426765.1 Bacillota bacterium | reverse complement strand
AGCCAGCAGCGCGTGCGCCTCCCCTGGGGCACCACCTTGATCGTGGTCACCGGTGCGCCGGACCAACCGCTGTTCGATGAGCTGCTGCAAGCACGACGCGCTGGGCTCAACCCGGTCCTCATCTCCTGCGGCGAGCACGCTAACCCGCGCCAATCGGCCCAGCAGAGCAAGTTCTACGGCATCCCGTTCTACAGCATCCGCGACGAGCGCGACCTGGATATGTGGAGGAAATAGCCGATGACCACCCCCACCCGAGAGCTGCCTGAGGGATATGCCGCCAACCGCGTCCAATCGCGCGTGGTGAGCAACCTGCTGGTGGCAGGGATGATGGTGTGCGTGGCGGTGGGCTTTGTTCAGTTGGCGCAGCGCATTGTGCCCGCCTGGCGCGGCATGTACCTGATCTGGATCGTAGCGCTGGTCTCGCTGGAGGCCATATTCACCCGCCCGCAGACCAAAAAGCTCGAAGGCCGTGACCGCTGGATCTTCCACATCTCCGAATGGGTGGCCTTCGCCGTGGCGATTAAGCTGCTGCAATATTTGCTCAACGACCCGGCCCAGCTTTTGGTCGACCTGCCGCGCTGGCAGCAGAACTTTGAGACCTTCTTCACCGGGGAATATGTTTTTGCACTGCTGCTGTGCGCCGGAACCTGGCTGATGACCAAGCTCTACAGCCGCGAGCTGGATGATCTGTACGAGCGTGAGGACGACGCGCAGTGGGATGAGCTGGGCAAGGTGCAGAACATGCTCTCCACCATCCGCGACCGCATCACCTCGCGCATCTTTATCCTGGGGGCGCTGGTGGTAGCCCTGGCGGTCTTTACACGGGTGGATGCCTCAGGCCTGTTCCGGCGCTTCAACCCGCCGGACCTTTCCACCAGCGCGCCGGTGATCAACGCGCTGGTGTACTTCGTGCTTGGCCTGGTACTGATGAGCCAGAACCAGTTCACAATGCTGCGCACGCGCTGGCTGTGGCAGAAGCTCACCATCAGCAGCGAGATTGCCCGCAACTGGATCAAATACGGCCTGATCGCCTTCCTGGTGCTGGCGGTGGTCGTGTTCTTTCTGCCCACCAACTACTCCATCGGCTTCTTCGATACCCTGCGCTACAGCCTCGATTTCATCATCCGCGCGCTGACCTTTTTGATGGCACTGGTCATGCTGCCCATCACCTTCTGCCTGTCGCTGTTCAGATGGCAGACGGAAGAAGTGCCTCCCGAAACCGAGCAGCCCGCCTTTCCAACTTTGCCGCCCGCCCCCGTTGACGCCCCCGTAGCGTGGTGGGAGGTGGTCAAGTCGCTGCTGTTTTGGGCCGTTTTCCTCGGCATCATCATCTTTGCCCTGCGCTACTACCTGATGCAGAACGCGGCGCTGTGGTCGGCGATCAAAAGCTTCCCGCTGTTCCGCTGGGTCGGCGGCATGTTCACCGGCTTGTGGAACTGGCTGCGCGGCGCGAACCGGGCGGTGGCGAACATGGTGCGTGGCGGGCTGAAGCGTGCCCGCAAGCAAACGGTTGCCCCGGCGCAGGCCATCCGCCGCTTGTTCAACCTCAGCAAGATGACACCCCGCGAACGCATCATTCACTTCTATCTCAACCTGATCGAGCTGGGCTCTGAGCGCGGCCTGGGCCGCAAGCCCGCGCAGACCCCCTACCAGTACGAGCAGCGCGTAGCCTCCGAGCTGCCCGAGATCGACCCCGATCTGCACAGCCTTACCGATACCTTCCTGGAAGCGCGCTACAGCCAGCACCCAGTAGATGAGCAAGAGGCCGCCCAGGCCAACAGCTTGTGGGAAAAGATTAAGACAACGCTGCGGAATTGGAAGCGCGAGGGGTAAAGAACTGGGCGCGGGTTCAGCCGCCCAAGGAAACTTAGAAATTATTAATACTTTTTTTATCCGATTTGTTATAATTCCTCTTGATATCAAACAATTTCATCAGGAGGGAATACGGCATGGCAAAAGCATCGAAGCAAGCAGTGGTTCGCGAATCGATTCGCGAGCAGCGGCGCAAGAAAGAACAGCGCACCAAGATGATCCGGTGGGGGATTTTGGCAGTTATTGGCCTGGCAGTGCTGGGCTTTTTAATTTACCAGGGCACGCGCCCGGTCACCGCCGCGGAGGGGGAAGTTGTGCAGGTGGGGCGCTACGATCACGTGCCAGAGGGTAGCAACAGCGGCCCCTACCCGACCGATCCGCCCGCGGGTGGCCTGCACTATCCACTGGATTATGAACCGGGCTTCTATGAGGAAGCGGATATCGTCAACCTGCCCAAGAATTACGAGGGCTACCTTGTGCACAACCTGGAGCACGGCTACGTGATCTTCTGGTACAACTGCGCCGCCGATCCCAACTTCGACTGCGAGGGGATGAAGCAAACGGTGCGCAAGATCATGGATACCGCCGGAACGCACGAGCTGATCGCCTTCCCCTGGCCCAGCCAGAAAGAGCCGCTGGTGCTCACCTCGTGGGGCCGCATTCTGCGCCTGGACCGGGCAGACGAGAGCCTGATGCGCGAGTTCATCCGCCTGAACCTCAACAAGTCGCCCGAGCCGCTGATGCCTTAAAAGTGTCTTGAACAGAATTTCCAAGTTCATAAATTCTCGTATTATTCAACAGCGG